>JALONY010000427.1 GCA_025454715.1 Anaerolineae bacterium | reverse complement strand
GGGCGCACCCGCCCGCTCATGGCGACGAACACATCGCCATCGCTTGGCTTCCATGTCAGGCTCATGCGCTGGTTGCGCTGAAAGCGGGTGTAATAGTCCGTGCGCCCAATCAACAGGTCGGGCAGCAACATCAATGCGAGTGTCAACAGGCCAAGCGCGCACCCGATGGATGCGACACCCAACCCAAGCGGCAGCAAGACACGGCGCATGACGCGGCACTTACCAACGGTTGACCACGCCGGTCGGGTTCCACAGGTTGCCCAGCCAGCGCAGGGTCTCACGGGCGACCTCGGGGGTCATGCGCGCCCCCGACACCGCACCCGTCGGGCTGAACCCGAAAACGTGGGTCGAGTAGCGCCGGACGATCCAGATTAGGTAATCGCTTTGCCAGCGCGACTCCGTCCACAAGAAGGTCAGGCCGGCTTGGCGGCGCTCCATCAAGTCCAGCCAGCGCGGGCGGTCGATGGTCTCGGGGTTGTCCAGCACGTAGCGCACCGACATCATGCCGCCGAGGGTGAAGGTGAAGTGCGCGAGGTTGCGCGCTGGGTCGATGTCGATGTGCAGGTTGGCGCTGTCGTCTTGGGCGGACAGGGTGGCGACGTTGTGGGTCGATTGGTCGGCCAATTTGCGGAACTTGGCCACCGACAACAGCGGCACGGTCGGGTAACGCTCGAACAGCTCGGTCTCGAGGTCGATGGCACCGTCGAGGAATTGCTGAATCAGCCACGGGGTCGAGGTCGATTTGCTCAGGGCGGCCAGTGCTTCTGGGCTGCTGCGGTCAGCGCCCACGGCTTGCTCCAGCCGGTTGATGACCCGCCGCACCATCGTGGCGGACGGGCGCTTCATGTTGCCCGATAAAGTCGCGGGGCGTTCTGGCGTGTCGGTCATGGCGGACGAGCCTCGGCAGTGTTTGTCACAAGCGTCCAACCATTATAGCGCAGTCTGGTGTGGTTTGGGCTAGGCCAGCCGAATCTTGGGAGTCAGGAACGCATACAGCACATCGGCCACGAGGTTGGCCAGCGCGAAGAAGAAGACCACCACCATCACGCACGCCTGAAGCAGGGGCAGGTTTTTCTGCGAGACGGCATCGACCATCAACGCGCCCAGCCCCGCGTAGCTAAACACGTTCTCAATCACGATTAGGCCGCCAATCAGCCAGCCGACGCTGAGCGCCACCACCGTGATGGTCGGCAGCAGGGCGTTGCGGAGCACATGCTTGAAGATGACGGTGCGGGCGGGCAAGCCTTTCAAGGCGGCGGTGCGGACGTAGGGCTGGCGCAATTCTTCCAGCACCCCGGCGCGGGTCATCCGCACGATGTAGCCCAACAACACGAAGCTGGCGGTCAGGGCGGGCAAGGTCAGGATGTGCAACCAATCACCCAGTTGCATATCGCGCCCAATCAGCGCGGTGGGCGGAAACCAGCCCAGCCCAAGCGCCAAACCGTTGATGAGCACGATACCGGTCACGAACTCGGGCAGGCCGACCACCGACAGCGACGCCAGCGAAATCAGGTTGTCCAGCCACGACCCCTCGCGCAGGGCGGCGATGACGCCCAGCACGATCGAGACCGGCACGCTCAGCACGAGGGTGTAGGCGGCCAAGCGCAAGGTGTTGCCCAGCCGCTCGGTGACCAGCGGGCGCACGGCGGGGTTGCCGCTGCTGTAGCTGGTGCCCCAGTCGCCCATGACGAACCCGCCCAGCCAGCGCACGTATTGCACGGGCACGAGGCGGGCGATGTCGCCCGGGAGCACTTGGGTGAGGGCGAACACCAGCACCGAGGTAAACAGCATGGTCACGCCCAACAGGGCGACGCGCCGGACGAGGAACACGGTCATGACGGCCTCGCAGGGGGTGTGCTGGTGGCTTGCAGGCGCGCCAGCTCTTCGATCGGGATGTGACAGCGGATTTGGTGGCCGTCTCCGGCGTCGCGCATCGGCGGCTCGTGCGTGCGGCACACCTCGCCGAGGTAGCGCGGGCAACGGGTGTGGAAGCGGCAACCGGTCGGCAGATCGCGGGCGCTGGGCACGTCGCCTTCCAGCCGGATGGGGCTGGGCGGGCGGGTGGGGTCGGTGCTGGGCACCGCCGAGACCAGCGCCTCGGTGTAGGGGTGTGACGGGAAGCCGGTCACGTGCGCCGAGGTTCCCTGCTCGACCACCTGCCCGAGGTACATCACCATCATCCACTCGGCCAAGTAGGCCACCACGTCGAGGTCGTGCGAAATCAACAGATACGACACGCCGCGCTCGGCGCGCACGCTGTTTTTCGCCGCCGCTCAGCTCGGCGGGCAGGCGGGCGGCGTGGCTGGCGGGCAAGCGCACCGACCCCAGCAACCACAGCACGCGGTCGCGCACCTCGTAGGGCTGGAGGTGCGGCATGGCCTTGTGCACGGCGCGCCCGATGGCGAACCCGACCGTTTGGTACGGGTTGAGCGCCTCGTTCGGGTTTTGAATCACCATGCGGAGCGCGGCCAACGCCTCACGTGGGCGCTGGCGGATGGGTTGCGGCACGTCGAGGCCAAGCAACTCGACCGCGCCGGAGTCGGCGGACTCGAGGCCGACGATGAGGCGTGCCAAGGTGGTCTTGCCACTCCCCGACTCCCCGACCAGCCCGAGCGTGGACTGCCGGTTGACGTGCAGCCCGACCGCATCGACCGCATGGACGGCGCGGTCACGCCGCAGCAAACGCGCAATCAGCCCGCCCTCGCGGAACTGCTTGGACAGGCCACGGGCGTCCAAGACGCTTTGCGGGACGTGCGCGGCAGGGGGCGGCGCGACCGGCTCGGCCTCGGGCGCGGCCAACGGCGACAAGCCCGCCGCCACCTCGCGCCAGCGGTGGCACCGCACCAAACGCCCGTCATCGGCCTGCTCCAACGCAGGTTTTTGGGCATGACACACGGCTTGCGCGATGGGGCAACGCGGGGCGAACGCGCACCCACTCGGGCGCTCGGACAGCGACGGCGCAACCCCCGGGATGACCGGCAGGCGCGTCTCGTGGCCGTCGTGGGCGGTGTGGGCGCTGGGGCGGCTGGCCAGCAAACCCGCCGTATACGGGTGTAGCGGGCGCTGATATAGAGCGCGCACACTGGCCGTCTCCATCACCTCACCGGCATATAAGACCGTGACGCGCTCGCACAATTGGGCGACGGTGGCGAGGTCGTGGCTGACATAGAGGGCGGCGGCTTGGTTGTCGTGGATCAGCTCGCGGAACAAATCGAGGATGACGGCTTGGGTGGTCACGTCGAGGGCGGTGGTCGGCTCGTCCAAGACCAGCAGGCGCGGCTGGGTGATTAAGGCCATGGCGATGGCGACGCGCTGGCGCATCCCGCCCGAAAGCTGGTGCGGGTAGCGTTGCGCCACGATGTCGGGGTCGGCAATCTTGACCCGCCGCAACATCTCGACGGCGCGCTGGGCGGCCTCGG
>JALONY010000063.1 GCA_025454715.1 Anaerolineae bacterium | reverse complement strand
ACGGGGTGTTGATGGTCGAGGTCAAGGGCGGGACGATACGCATCCAAAACGGGCAGTGGTATAGCACCAGCAGCACCGGCGCGACCCACCCGATCCACGACCCGACGCAACAGGCCGAGCGCGGGCGGCGCGCCCTCCGCCAGTGGCTGAGCAAACACGACAAGACCCGCCGCCACGAGTTCGCACTGTTTCCGGCGGTGGCCTTGCCCGATTGCCGCGTTGCGGGCGATTTGCGCCCCGACAGCCCGAATGAATTGTTCATCGACATCACGCACCTGCACGCCCTCCCCGCCCGTATCGAGGCGATGTTCGCGTTTGCCAAGCAGCACGCCGACCGCCAAAACCAGCGCATGGGCGGGCAGGGTGCGCTAGACGCGCTGATTGCGCTGGTCGTGCCGACCGCCGACCTCGCCCCGCGGCTGGTCGAGGCGTTCGCCCGTGAAAATCGCCAGATCGAGGCGCTCACCCAGCAGCAGTTTCGCGTCCTCAAGCAACTCGGGCAACAGCGGCGCGCCGCCATCTTGGGCGGGGCGGGCACCGGCAAGACCTTGCTGGCGATGGAAAAAGCCGAGCGCCTCGCCAACGAGGGCTTGCGGGTGTTGTTCGTGTGTTACAACAAACTGCTGGCGCAATGGGTGGCCGACCGCCTCGCCAAGCCCGACCTCGAGGTGATGACGTTTCACAAGCTGGCGGGCACGCTGTGCGAGCGCGCCGGAAACCCGACCGCCGACCTCGACCCTGCGGATTTTTTCAATCGGGTGGCCGATTTGTTGATGGACGCGCTGGACACCTTGCGCGCCGCCGACCCCAGCCACGCCGCGTTATACGATGCGGTGGTGGTCGATGAGGGGCAAGACTTCGACGATACGTGGTGGCTGTGCCTGACCGAGGCGTTGCGCCGCCCCGACGACGGCGTGTTTTACGTGTTTTACGACCCGCGCCAGCGCGTTTTCGCCCAAGTCGGGCAAATCCCAATCCCCACCCCGCCCTTCGTGTTGACCGAGAACCTCCGCAACACCCAGCACATCCACGCATGGCTAAAGCCGTATATGAGCGACGACCTCGAGGCCGCGGGGCCCGATGGCAGGCCGGTCGAGGTCATCCCTTGCCCCGACCCCGCCGAGGAGCGCAAGCAACTCCAGAAGGTGCTGCACCGCTTGGTCAACGTCGAGGGCGTCGCGCCCGCCGACATCGTGATTTTGACCCCGTCCGCCGAGAAGCGCAGCCAATGGAAAAACGACGAGGCGCTGGGCAATTTCACGTTGACGTGGGGCGCGCAGGCGGCCACCCCGATGCAGGTGCGCGTCGCCACGATTTACGCCTTCAAGGGCATGGAGGCACCGGTCGTCATCGTGAGCGAGTTGGCAGCGTTGCGCGCCGATAACTGGGGTAAGCTGATGTATGTGGCGGTCTCTCGGGCGCGCCATCACGCGGTCATCCTCGGCGACCCGACCCCGCCGCCCAGTCAACCGCCGGTGTAGCTGTCGCTGACGGTCATGCGTTGGCAGGCGGCCTGATAGACCTCGGTCACGCGCTGGCGGATGGGGTCGGTCAGGGGCAGGCGCATATCGTAGGCGTTCTCGCCGTTGTCGTGATAGTAGCGTAGCTTGACGCCCGCGACCTGAAAGCCGTGCTTGTGATATAGGGCTTGGGCGCGGGTGTTGCTCACGCGCACCTCCAGCGCCACGTAGGCCGCGCCCAAGACGACGGCGCGCTGCATCATGGCCAGCAAGGCCAGCTCGCCATAGCCTTGCCCGCGGTGCTCGGGGTGGCTGGCGATGGTGCTGATGTGCGCCTCGTCGTAGAGGTGCCATAACCCGCCGTAGGCCACGAGGTGCTCGGCGGGGGTCGGGCGCCAGCGCAACAGCAAGCGCGCCCAACGCGGTGCGGCGGGCAGCGGGGCGCTGGGCAAGGTCACCGACAGCATATGGCTGTAATCGGACTCGGTCATCTCGTAAATGTAGGTGCGTGGCGACCACGGCGACGAGAACGCGGTGCGCTCGATGGCGGTCACTTGGCCGACATCGCCCAGTTGCATCGGGCGGACGCGCACGGTCATCAGACCGCGTCGCCCTTGACGTAAATCGGGCTGGCCAGCGACGGGGCGAACGCCTCGGCGGAGTCGGCGGCGCGCAGGCTGCCCCACGCCAGCTCGGCCAGCAACCCAGCGCGGCGCAGGCGGGTGCCCCCGGGCGCGATGCTGAGCGGCACGCCGTTGGCTTGCGCCTCGCGCAGCAATTTGATGCCGGTCGGGTCGATGTCGCCGGTGATGATGGCCTCGCCGTCGATGGCCGCAATCAAGCTCGGCCAATCGAACACGCGCATCTCGGTGCGCGGTGCCCACGCCCCTTTTTGCCAATGGTGGCTGCGCGCCACCACCTTGCCGCGCCCCATCTGCACCACCGCCACCAACGCGGCGCTATAGGTGCCCGGGTGCCCGGCGGCGGCCACGTCGAGGGTGTTAATCCCGACCAATGGGGCATCGGCGGCGGCGGCCATGCCTTTGGCGGCGGCCACGCCAATCCGCAGGCCGGTATACGACCCGGGGCCAATCGTGACGGCATAGGCGGTCAGGTCGGCGGGGGTGATGCCGGCTTGCGCCAACAATTGCGCGATGCCCGGGGCAAGCTGCACGGTGTGTTGGTTTTCGGACGGCCACGTGTGCTCGGCGCGCAGGTTGGTGCCGTCGTGCAGGGCGAGGCTGATTTGGCGGGTGGCGGTGTCGAGGGCGAGCAGCATGGTGGGGGGTATCTCGGGAGGGTGTGGCCTGAGCGGGGTCAGGCTCCGGTCACGGCTTGGCGGTACTGGGCGATGAGCTGGACGTAGCGCGCCCCAATCGGGGTGAAGTGCACGCTCCGGTGCACATCGCTGACCGTCCGCAGGCGGATCCAGAGGCGTTCGGGCGGCAAGGCAGCCTCGATTTTTTCCGGCCATTCGATCAGCAAGGCCGCGCCGCTCTCCAGCAGGTCGTCGAAGCCGATGCTGTCGATGTCGGCGGCGCTGTCGAGGCGGTAGCAATCGAGGTGCGCGAGGCGCTGGGAGTCGGCGTCGCGGTGGTGCTCATGCACGATGGTATAGGTGGGCGAGGCGAGCGGGGATTGCGCGCCCCAGCCTTGCCCGACACCGGCGGCGAAGGCGGTCTTGCCCGCGCCCATCTCGCCCGAGAGGCACACCACGTCGCCGGGCTGGAGCAACGCGCCCAAGCGGGCACCGAGGCGCTGGGTTTGCTCGGCGCTGGTGCTGATAAAGTCGAGTTCGCCTTCTTTGAGGATGGGCACGGTGGACGGCTTCCGTGGGTGCGTGGCGGATGAAACACAGATGCAAGCAGTATACCAAATTCGCGGCGGCGGGGCGAGGGATGCGGGGACATGCGCCCTGCCCCTCGCCTCGGTTGGGGCGGTACCGTTTTGAGGTGCGCTCAGCCCAGATGCACCTGATGCGCGTGCCGGACGAACTCTAGCGCCAGCAACTTCTGGAAGACCGCCTCGGCCATCGGCTGGTCGAGCGACAAGACCGTCAGGGTCTGGCCGCCCGGCTCGGCGCGCCCGGTAAACCACGACGCGATGTTGACCGCGTTCTCGGCCATCAGCGTCCCGACCCGCCCAATCACGCCCGGCTGGTCGTAACTGCCCATCACCAACAAATGCCCCTCGGGCACGAAGTTCATGCGGTACTCGTTGATTTGGACGATGTGCGCCTCGGTCTGCGCCAGCAACGTGCCGGCCATCACGATTTCCTCGCCGTCCTCCAGCGTGACCTGACACGACACGAGGTTGGCATAATCGGCCACGCGCAAGCCCTTGGTCTGGGCGACTTGTATCCCGCGCTCATAAGCCAGCATCGGGGCGTTGATGTAGCTCACGCTCGGCCCCAAAATCGGCGCCAGCATCCCCTTCAACAACGCCACCGTCAGCGGCTTGACCAGCCCGACCACCTCTTCACCGCGGTACTCGACCGCCACCCGCTTGACCGGATGGCGCGCCAAGAGCTGCACCAACGTGCCGATGCGCTCGGCCAGCGTCAGGTAGGGGCGGATGGTCTCGTAATCCATGCCGGGCAAAAACGGCAGGTTGGCCACGTTGCGATAATCGGTGCCGCGTAGCGCGTCGATGACCTGATGCACGATTTGGAGCGACAGGTCTTGGGCGGCCTCGACCGTGTTCTCGGCCACGTGCGGGGTGTGCAGCACGTTCTCGAGGCCAATCAAGGGCGAGTTGACCGGCGGCTCTTGGCGGTACACGTCCAAGGCGAGGCCGCCCAAGCGCCCACTGCGGACGGCCTCGGCCACCGCCACCTCGTCCAGCAAATCGCCGAACGCGGTGTTGATTAGGCGCGCACCGGCCTTCATCCGCTGCAAGAACTCGGCGCTGACCATCCCGCGAGTCTCGGGGGTGGGCGGGACGTGCAAGCTCACGATGTCCGAGCGGGTCAGCAACTCGCCGAGGCCGACCAAGAACACCCGCGATTCTTCCACTTGGTCTTCCGACAGGTACGGGTCGAAGGCCAGCACGGTCATGCCGAAGGCCAGCGCCCGTTGCGCCACCGCCCGCCCGACCTTGCCCAGCCCGATGATGCCCAAGGTCTTGCCGCTGAGCTGGAGACCGGCTTGGCGGCGGCGGTCATACGGCCAATTGCCCGATTTCACGCTCTCGTGCAGGCTGTTGAGGCGGCGGCTCAGGCCGAGCATCAGGGCGATGGTGTGCTCTGCGGCGGCGATGGCCGAGGTGCCGGGCGTGTGGGTCAGCAAGACGCCGCGCCGCGTGGCCTTCTCGAAGTCGATGCCGGTAAGTGCCGCCCCGACCCGCCCGACCACCTTGAGGTTGGGGGCGTTGTCCAGCATCACCGCGCTGACCGGCACGTCATCGCGGGCAATCAGGGCATCGGCGTCGGCCAAGGCCGCCAGCACCTCGGGCAGGTTGGGCGCGATGACCTTCACGGTCAGGTCGGGCTGCACGCGCAGCACGTTCAGGCTGTCGTCGGCGAGGTCGGTGGCGACCACGATGGTGTAGGTCATACGGGTTCCTCCTCGGTCAGCCACGCCAAGACGGCGTGCAGGTCGGTGAACACGGTGGGGGTGATGCTGGCGAAGGCGGCGGGCTGGGTGTGCGACAAATCGGGCACGGCCAAGCAGGTCATACCGGCGTTGACCACGCCCATCGCCCCGCGGGGGCTGTCCTCGACCCCGACCGAGCGGGTCGGGTCTACCCCGAGGCGGCGCGCCGCCGTCAGGTACACGTCGGGGGCGGGCTTGCCCGCTTTTTCGTCGTCGGCGGTGCATTGGATGGGCAGCAGGTCGTTCCAGCCTTGGGCGGTCATGGTGGTGGCGATGATGGACGCCGACGAGTTGGACGCCACCGCCATCGGCACGCCGCGCCCCTTCAGGTAAGCCAGTAGCTCAGGCGCACCGGCCTTCGGCTTGACCTCGCGGGGGATGCGCTCGACCATCATGCGGTTGAGGTCGTCGATGAGGGTTTGTACCGGCACGGTCAGGCCGAAATGCGCGTGCAGCACGGCGATGAACTCATCGACGCGCAACCCGACGCCCAGCGCCCGCGCCTCGTCGGTATAAGTCACGCCGAGGGCGGTGAACAAGTCGTATTCGGCGGCGTGCCAGACGATTTCGCTGTCTACCAGCAAACCGTCCATATCGAAGATGACGGCCTGAAAACGGTCGAGTCGAATCATGGTGGGTGTCCTTTGGGTGAGGAGGGTCAAAAGCTCATTCGTCTTGCGGGTCTGCGCCGCGCTCGAAGGCGTGGGCGAAGGCGGCCTTGAGCGGGTCGGGGCGCAGGGTCAGGCCACCGGCCAGCGCCATCTGGATGCCTTGATCGAAAATGGCTTGGTGCGGGGTGCCCAGCACGCGGGCATAACCCGCCGGGCCCGCCGCCATCGGCAAAATCGGGGCAATCGACGGGGTATGGATGAAGGCGTCGCTCTCGCGCAACACCTTCTCGCGGGCGACCACCCCGCCGAACCCGACGAACAAATCGACCACCGTGCGGGTGGCGAGGTCGGATGAGCCGTCGCCGACCATCATGCGCCGCCCGTGCTTGCCTGCGGCCAATTCCTCGATGATTTGTGGCTTGCCGCTGCTGATGGTCAGGGGCGAGGTTTGCTCGTAATCCAAGAAGACTTGGCCGTTGCGGGCGGCAGGCTGGTCGTAGCGCCACCACTCGCCCGAAAGCTCGTTGTATTCCAGCTCGACGGCGCGGATGTTTTCGGTGGCGACGCCCAAGCGCTTGCCGAAGCCGCGCACCGGCTCGGCTAGCCCGCCGGAGATGATGAAGACTTGCTTGTTGAGGAACTTGAGGGCGTCCAGCACGGCCTGCACGTCGGGGACGATCGTCTCCCAATACAATTCCTCGATGGCCTTGAGCTGTCCACGGGTCGGGCGGATGGCCTGTAGGCGCTTGCCGTAGACCTCGCGCAAATCGAGGTCGCCGTCCATCGCCTTTTGGGTCAGGACGCTCACGCGCAGTTCTTTCCCTTTCAGGCGCGCCAGTTCGTCGATGCCCTCGATGGTGGACAACGTGCTGTCGCAATCGAAGAAGATGAGGTCGAAACTCGTCCAGCGGGTAGCATTCATGGGGGTGGGGTGGCTCTGACTAGGTGGGCAACCCCCGCATTATAAACCGATTTCGGGGTGGGCGGGCAGGGGCGGGAGTCGGGCAGTGGTGGGGTTGGCGCACAGGAGTCGTTGCGCGACAGCCCCAGAGTCCGCTATAATCGCAACAGTTTTTTCGCCCACCCTGAATATTCCGACAGGGAGTAGGTTATCCATGCAGACGACAGATAACTTTCGTCTGATCATGCGCCGGGGGCCGACGCCCAACCAAGTGTATGATTTGACGAAAGACGTACTTTCGCTAGGCCGCGACATCTCTAACGACATCGTGATCAACGATGCCGAAGTCAGCCGGACGCATCTGCGCCTGACGCGGGGCATCGACGGATACACGATTGCCGACCTCGGCTCGACCAACGGCACCTTCATCAACGGGCAACGCCTGACCGGCAGCCGCCCGCTCAACAACGGCGATCAAATCGGCTTGGGCGAGACGGTGACGCTGGGCTACGAGCGCGTGCGCCCGGGCGCTGCCGCCCCGACCGCCGAAACCGGCTATGCGCCGCAACAGCCCTCGCCATATGCGCCGCCGCCCCAGCAACAGCCGTACATCCCGCCCGCCCAACCGCAGGCACCGGCTTATGGCGCGCCCGCCTCGCCGCAGACGCCCGCCCCCCAGCAGCAGTACACCCCTCCTGCCTACACGCCGGGCTACGGCGCGCAACAACCGCCCGCCCAGCAAGATTACCCCGCCCCGTCGTATGGCGCGCCCTACATGCCCCAACAAGGCCAGCCCCAGCCCGGGTATGACTATGGCGTGCCCGAGGAAGAGCCGCGCAACACCTTGCGCTGGGTCGCCATCGGGTGCGTGGTGCTGTTGATTTTGTGCGTGTGCGTCAGCGCGCTGGCGCTGGTGGCCATCGACACGCTCAACCTGTGGGACAGCGTGCCGTTCCTGCGCAA
>JALONY010000062.1 GCA_025454715.1 Anaerolineae bacterium | reverse complement strand
AGCGACTTCTTGCCCACCCTGACCGACTGGCTGATCGAGCGCGTCACGGTCGTGCCGGAAGCCGAATAATAGTATTGCTCAGATTTTGGACGCTCGTCATAACCTCGTCGTGACGAACGTCATAACCTCGCTCAAACCACCACAAATCCCCAATCGCCTCACGTATACTCAGGTCATCGATGAGCGTGAGGTGAGAGGGGATTTGGTTATGGAAGCGCTTGATTTAGCACGGTTACAGTTTGGAGTCACCACGGTTTACCACTTTTTCTTTGTGCCGTTGAGCTTGGGGTTGTCCATCATCATCGCCCTGATGCAGACGGCTTATGTCCGTACCAACAAAGAGAAATACAAGCAAATGGCGAAATTCTGGGGCAAGCTGTTCCTGATTAACTTCGCTATGGGCGTTGTGACGGGCATCGTCCAAGAGTTTCAATTCGGTATGAACTGGTCGGAATATTCGCGCTTCGTCGGGGACATCTTCGGCGCGCCGCTGGCCATCGAGGCACTGGTGGCCTTCTTCATCGAATCGACCTTCTTGGGGGTGTGGATTTTCGGCTGGGACAAGCTGTCGCGCCGCGCTCACCTCGCCTCGATTTGGCTGGTGGCCATCGCGGCCAACATCTCGGCTTTCTGGATTTTGGTGGCCAACAGCTTTATGCAAAACCCCGTCGGCTACACCATTGCCGAGAGCGGGCGCGCCGAAATGACCGACTTTTTCGCGGTCATTACCAACCCCAACGTGTTGCTCCAGTTCCCCCATGTGGCGCTGGGCGGCCTGACCACGGGTGCATTTTTCGTGGTCGGCATCAGTGCCTATCACCTGCTGCGCGGCACCAACAACATTGAGGTCTTCCGCACCTCGGCGCGCATCGGCCTCATCGTCGGGACGGTCGCGGTGTTCGGCACGATGTTGGCTGGCCACGCGCAAGGGCAACGGATGGCCGAGACCCAGCCGATGAAATTGGCCGCCGCCGAGGGCTTGTGGGAAGATGAAGACCCGGCGGGCTTGTCGATGTTCCAAATTGGCGACGAAGAGAACCGCCAGTCGGTCTTCAACATCCGCATCCCGTCGTTGCTCAGCTTCCTGAGCTACAACACCCCCGATGGGCAGGTGCGCGGCATCAACAGCCTCCAAGCCGAATACGAGGCCTTGTACGGCCCGGGCGATTATGTCCCGCCCGCCATTTGGCTGACCTATTGGAGCTTCCGTGCGATGGTCGGCGCGGGGATGTTGATGTTCTTGCTCGGGTTGGTCGGGTTGGTGCTGGTCTTCACCCGTCGTCTCGAGACCTCGCGCTGGTTCTTGCGCGGGTTGCTGGCCGCCATCTTGTTGCCTTATCTCGCCAACACCACCGGTTGGTTGCTGACCGAGGTCGGTCGTCAGCCGTGGATTGTGCAGGGCATCATGCGGGTCGAAAGCGCGGTCTCGCCCAATGTCACCGTCCCGATGCTGTGGATTTCGCTGATTGGCTTCACGCTGGTCTACGGCCTGTTGATGGTGGCTGACCTGTACCTGCTGCAAAAGTTCGCCCGCGCTGGCGTGGGCGGTACTGCCACCACCCCCGTCCTCAACGTCCCCGAAAACGCCACCCTCAAGGGCATGTATTAAGGAGCCTATGTCATGGATTTGCAAACGCTGTGGTTCATCCTGATTAGTGTGTTGTTCGTCGGCTTCTTCATCCTCGAAGGGTTCGACTACGGGGTCGGCATCCTGCTGCCGTTCGTCGCCAAAAACGATACCGAGCGCCGTGTGGCCATCAACACGATTGGGCCACACTGGGACGGCAACGAGGTCTGGTTGCTGACGGCAGGTGGGGCGATTTTCGCCGCCTTCCCCAACTGGTACGCCACCTTGTTCAGCGGGTTCTACTTGGCGCTGTTCCTGATTTTGATCGCGCTCATCGTGCGCGGTGTCGCGTTCGAGTTCCGCTCGAAGCTGGACGACCGGCGCTGGCGCGTGTGGTGGGATCGCGGCATCGTGTTCGGTAGCGCCGTGCCAGCCTTGCTGTGGGGCGTGGCGGTCGCCAACATCGCCCGTGGGGTCGCCATCGACGGCAGCATGACCTTCATCGGCTCGTTTTTCGACTTGCTCAACCCCTATGCGCTGGCCGGTGGCCTGACCACGTTGCTGCTGTTCACCCTGCATGGCGCGCTGTTCCTCAGCCTGAAGTCGGGCGGCGTCGTCCAGACCCGCGCCACAGCCATTGCCAAGCGGTTGGTCATCCCCGTGGCGCTCTTGGTGGTCGTGGTCGTGTTGGTCTCGGCTCCTCAGCTCCTCAGCCGCCTGACGGTCTTCACTGTGCTGGCGCTGGTCATCGCGGTGGCAGGCTTGGGGGTTGCGCTCTATCACACGCTCAAGAGCGGTCGCTTCGGCCTCGCTTTCGCGGGCACCAGCGCGGCGCTGGCTGGCGCGGTGCTCCTGCTGTTCGCCTACCTGTTCCCACGGGTGATGCCCAGCAGCTTGGGTGAAGCCTTCGACCTGACCATCTACAACGCTTCGTCTAGCCAATACACGCTGAGCGTGATGAGCGTGATTGCCCTGACGGTCGTCCCAATCGTGTTGGCCTATCAGGCGTGGACGTACTGGGTGTTCCGCAAGCGCCTGACCGATAAGAGCCATCTGGAGTATTAGCCCTCGAGGGCAGGTCGCCTTCCGCCGCGCCCTGCCAGACCTCCTCCCTCTTTCTTAGAATAGAATTATGTTCCACCCCGACGGATGGGGCGCGCCACCGCAGACGCGCCCCATCCGTCCGCTAAATCCCCAGCCATGTCGAGGTTTCCGATCCTATGGACAAGCGTTTGATGGCCGAGGCACGCCGCCGCCGTGCCATTTTTGTGGCCTTGGCCGCCCTAGCTGCCCTGACCGGCGTCATCGTGATGGGGCAGGCCGCCCTGTTCAGCCAAATCGTGGCACGCGCCCACCTCGGTGGTGCAGGGCTGGAGGAGCTCACACCGTTGTTCGTCGGGCTGGCCGGGGTCTTGGTTGGGCGGGCGGTGTTGGGCGGTGGCATGGCGCGCCTGAGCGGGCGTCTGGCCGCCACGGTCAAGGCCGACCTGCGCCAACGGGTGTTGGCGCGCTTGGTCGCACTGGGCCCCGCTTACCTGACCAGCCAGCGCACCGGCGCGCTCTCGCACCTGCTGACCGACGGCGCGGACGGTTTCGACCCGTTCTTCCGCGATTTGCTGCCCGCCGTACTGATTGCGGCGATGGTGCCGGTCATGGTCGTGCTGGCCGTCTTGCCGGTCGATTTGCTCACGTTCGCCATTTTGTGCGTCACCGCGCCGCTCATCCCGCTCCTCGGCGCGCTGATTGGCATGGCCGCAGGCGCACAAGCCCGCCGCCGCCATGCCGAGATGGGGCGCTTGAGCGCGCACTTTTTGGACGTGCTCCAAGGCTTGCAAAGCCTGAAATTGCTCAACCGTAGCCGCCCACAAACCGCCATCATCGCCCGAGTCACCGGTGATTTCCGCGAGGCGACGATGGAGGTATTGCGGACGGCGTTTTTGTCGGCCTTCGCGCTCGAGCTATTGGCGTCGCTCAGCATCGCCATCATCGCGGTCGAGATTGGCTTGCGCTTGCTGGCCGCCAACGTCTCGTTCGAGGCGGGGTTGTTCGTGTTGGTCATCGCCCCCGAGTTTTATACCCCACTGCGGACGTTGGCGGCGCGCTTTCATGCCGCCGAGGGCAGCAAGGCCGCCGCAGACGCAACTTGGCAGGTGCTCGATGCCCCGTTGCCCAGCCCATCCCCTGATGGCCGCCCTGCACCATCTCCCGACGGTGTGCATTTGCGGGGCGTCACGGTCAGGTATGCCGAGGGCAATCTGCCCGCCCTGTCTGGTTTCTCGCTCGACATCGCTCGCGGTCAACGGGTCGCGTTGGTCGGGACGAGTGGGGGTGGCAAGAGCACCGTCGCCAACCTCGTGATGGGCTTTGTCCGCCCGACCGACGGGGGAGTATCCCTGCACGGCCAAGACACCAGCGCAGAGTCGTTCGATTGGGCGGCATGGCGCGCCCAAGTCAGCTATGTCGGGCAGCGCCCGACCCTGTTCAGCGGCACACTCCGCGACAACCTGCGGCTGGCGCGCCCCACGGCCACCGACGCAGACATCGTGGCCGCTGCACGCGCCGCTGATGCAGACGTGTTCATCAGCGCATTGCCCAACGGCTACGACTCCTATGTCGGAGAGAATGGCTTGCGCCTGAGCCGTGGGCAAGCGCAACGCATCGCGCTGGCGCGGGCGTTCTTGCGCGCCGCGCCGGTCTGGGTGTTGGATGAGCCGACCGCACACCTCGACCCAGACAGCGAGGCGCGCATCCTCGTCCACCTCGCCAAGGCCACGGAAGGGAAGACCGTTTTGTTGATTGACCATGGGTTGCGCGCCGCCGCCGTGATGGACACCGTCATCCGATTGGAGGTCGTCGATGCACACCCTGTTTGAGCTGATGCGCCCCCACCTGCGCCGTTTTGTGGTCGCGGCGGCGTTCGGCGCGTTGACCATCCTCGCCAGCGTATTTTTGGCCGTCGCGTCGTCATGGTTGATTGCCATGGCTGCCTTGCGCCCGTCGATTGCCGACCTCAGCCTCGGCATCGTCGGGGTTCGCGGCTTGGGGGTCGGGCGTGCGGCCTTTCGCTACCTCGAGCGCTTGACCGGTCACGAGGCCACCTTTCGGTTGTTGGCCGACCTGCGCGTGCGGTTTTATCAGCGCATCGAGCCTTTGAACGGCCTACAATTAGGGCAACGCCACACCGGTGACCTGTTGGCACGGGTGATGGCCGATGTCGAGACCTTGCAAAACGTGTATTTGCGCGCCGTCGGGCCGTTTGCGGTGGCGGTCTTGGTCGGCATCGTCACCAGCGCGCTTGTCCTCAGCTTCAACCTCGCCGCTGGGCTGACCGTCGTCATTTTGCTGATTTTGGGCGGCCTCGTGGTGCCGCTTTGGGCACATGGGCGCGCCCGCGACCTCGGGCGTGGGGTGGTGGCGCGCCGCGCCGACTTGACCACCGACACGGTTGAGCTGGTGCAGGGCATGGCCGACGCGCTGGCCTACGGCGTGCAAGGCGCGCACCTATCGCGGCTGAGCCAGCACGTCGGGCAAGTGCGCGAGGCCGAGGTGCGCCTCGCCAACCTCGACGGCTGGGTGAACGGCTTGAGCGCGCTCCTGAGCGGTGCGGCATTGGTCGGCGTGCTTGGGTTGACGGTCGGGTCGGTGGGGGGGGTGTGGTTGGCGGCGCTGGCCTTGGCCGCGCAAGCCGCGTTCGAGGCTTTTCAGCCGCTTACACAGGCCGCGCAACAGTGGGGCACGACCGAGGCCGCTGCACATCGCTTATTCGACGCGCAGCCGAGTCCGCCTGCTCACGGTCTGGGTGTACCGACTGCGTTCGGCCTTCAGCTCGAAAGAGTCCTGTTTGGGTATGACCCACGGGTGCCGGTCATCCGCGACCTAACGCTCGACATCCCACATGGGCAACATCTCGCCATCGTATCGCCCAGCGGCGGCGGAAAATCGACCCTTTTGGCGCTGTTGACTGCGCTTTCGACCCCGCAACAGGGCTGCATCCGGTTGGGTGGCCAAGACTTGCGGACACTCGACCCCGATGCGGTGCGGGCGGTCATGGGCGTTCTGCCACAGCGGATGCACTTGTTCAACACCACGTTGGGCGACAATATCCGCCTTGCCCGCCCTGACGCAGACACCGAGCAGGTCATACAAGCCGCCCAACGCGCCCATATCCACGAGGCCATCGCCGCCCTGCCCGCTGGCTATGAGTCGTTTTTGGGCGAGGGGGGCGCAAAATTTAGCGGCGGGCAACGCCAGCGCGTGGCGTTGGCGCGGGTTTTCCTGCGCGATGCGCCGATTTGGGTTCTGGATGAGCCGACCGCCGCCCTAGACCATGCTACCGCCGCACAGGTCATGCAATCGGTCAAGCAGGCTGCGCACGGGCGCACCCTCATCGTGTTGCTGCACGACGAGGCGCAAGCCGAAGGCATCGCCTTTGACCGTGTGATACGCCTGTAATGACATGGAAATCCATTGGGGGTAGCTCAGGACGAGCCACCCCCGCCCGTTTTTTACGCCTCGTAGCGAATATCGACCATGCGCCCGCTCTGCCCCGACTCGAGGATGGCGTCGCAAATCACCGCGTTACGATAGCCGTCCAAGAAGGTCGCCCCAATCGGGTCTACCGGCGCGCCGGTGACGATGGCGCGGAAAAAGTGATCGAACTCATGCACGAACGTGTGCTCCCAGCCGATGATGTGCCCCTGCGGCCACCAATTTTCCCAGTACGGGTGGTATGGCTCGCTGACCTGCACGGTATGGAAGCCGCGGGTCTCTTGGGGTTGCTCCCCCGCCCAATACACCTCCAGCTCGTTCATCCGCTCGAGGTTGAAGCGCAACGTGCCGCGCTCGGCGTTGATTTCGATCACTTGGTGGTTCTTGCGCCCGTGGCAGAAGCGCGAGGCCTCGAGGGTGCCCAGCGTGCCGCCCTCGAACTCGACCAGCGACACGAACGCATCATCGACATCGACCGCGCCCATCGCGCCTGACCCATCGGGCAGTGGCCGCTCCTTGACGAAGGTCTGGCTCATGCCCATCACGCGCTTGGGCTCCCCGACCAAGAAGCGGGCGAGGTCAATCACGTGGCTGCCGAGGTCACCCATCGCGCCGCTGCCCGCCTGCGCCTTGTCCAGCCGCCAGATTTTGGGGAAGGTGGGGTCGATAATCCACTCTTGCAGGTACACCGCCCGAAAGTGAAAAATCCGCCCGAGCGCGCCACTGTCAATCAAGCGCTTCATCTGGGCGATGGCCGGCACGAAGCGATAATTGAAGGCCACCATGTGGCGGACTCCGGCCTTTTGCACCGCGTCCAACATCCGCTTGGCTTCCTCGGCGGTGCGCGCTAACGGCTTTTCGCAGAAGACGTGCTTACCGGCCTCGGCGGCGACGATGCACGGCTCGGCGTGCGCGTCGTTGGGCCCGCCGTTGTCGAAGACGTGGATGTCGGGGTTGGCCAGCATGTCGCGCCAATCGGTATAGGCATGGGCGTAGCCGTAACGCTTGGCGGCCTCGCGCACCGCCTCGGGGTTGCGCCCCGCCACCCCGACCAGCTTGGGGATGGCCGCAGGGGGGTACATCATATAGGGGATTTTCTTGAACGCATTCGAGTGCGCCTTGCCCATAAAGGCGTAGCCGAGCATCCCGATGCCGAGTTCTGGGGCGTCGCCCTCGGCGCGGGCGTTGGCCATACTGGTAAAACCGCCGTCGCTCATGATGTTTTTGTCCTTAAATGAGGGTAAAAAAACGAGGGATTAGGCTTGCTGGTCGCGGTCGAAGGCGGCGTCGAACGCCCGCCCCGACGGCTTGAAATCGTGCTTGCGCACCCACGCGCACGCCTCGGCAGCGCCGAACTCGCGATCCATACCGCTGTCCTCCCACTCGACCCGACCGAGAGCGGCCCCGCGTAACCGGCGCGGTTGAGGGCGCGGATCATCTCGTCCATGTCGAGGTCGCCGTGCCCGGGCGACACGAAATCCCACCCCCGACGCGCATCGCCGAAGCCGAGGTGTGAGCCGAGGATGCTGCGCGAGCCGTCCAGCCGCACCTTGGAATCTTTGACGTGCACGTGATAAATCCGGTCGGCGAAGCGGTCGATGAACTTGGCCGGGTCAAACAATTGGTGGATGAAGTGGCTGGGGTCGAAGTTGAAGCCGAACGTCTTTCGCCAGCCCAGCGCCTCTAGGGTCTTTTCGGCGGTATACAGGTCATAGGCGATTTCGCTGGGGTGCGCCTCTAGCGCGAACTTGACCCCAACCGCGTCGAACACGTCCAAAATCGGGTGCCAGAGCGCGGCGAACTGCGCGTACCCCGCGTCAATCATCGCGTCCGAGACCGGTGGGAAGCGGTAAATCAGGTGCCAGACCGGGCTGCCGGTGAATCCGTTGACCACCCCGACCCCGAGCTTGGCGGCGGCGCGGGCGGTGTCCATCATCTCGGCGGCGGCGCGCTGGCGCACCCCGTCGGGCGTGCCGTCGCCC
>JALONY010000426.1 GCA_025454715.1 Anaerolineae bacterium | reverse complement strand
TCGCTGGCCAGCTTCGGCCTCGACGACAAGCCCAACGCCACCAGCGCCGCCGGTGCGGTGCTGCATTATCTGCGCCACACCCAGCGCGACAACCTCGCCCACGTCACCGGCCTACGCACCTACAGCACCGACGGCTTCATGGTCTTGGACGGCTTCACCCGTCGCAGCCTCGAGCTGACCGAGACCACCCGCGCCCGTACCAGCAAAGGCAGCCTGCTCAGCGTCCTCGACCGCACCGTCACCCCGATGGGCGCGCGCCTGCTGCACACATGGGTCAACCAACCCCTGCTGGACGTGCAGCGCCTCAACGCCCGCCTCGACGCCGTGCAAGCCCTGACCGACTCCGAGGCCACCCGCGCCGACCTGCGCGCCGCCCTCAAGCGCGTCTCCGACATCGAGCGCCTGACCAACCGCGTCCTGATGCGCCGCGCTGGCCCGCGTGACCTGATTGGCCTGCGCCAATCGCTGGAGGCCGTGCCCGACCTCTTGCAAGCGCTGGGGCACGCCCCCGCCCTCGACTCGCTGGTGCGCTCCCTCGACCCGTGTGCGCCGGTCAGCGGCCTGATTGCCGAGGCCATCGCCGACGACCCGCCCGCCAAGCTGGACGCCCCGGGTGTCATCCGCCCGTCGTTCTCGCCCGAGCTGGCCGACATCCTCAACGCCAGCCGCGACGCCCGCGATTGGATGGCCAACCTCGAGCCCATCGAGCGCCAGCGCACCGGCATCTCGTCGCTCAAGGTCGGCTTCAACAAGGTCTTCGGCTACTACATCGAGGTCACCAACGCCCACACCGACCGCGTGCCCGCCGACTACATCCGCAAGCAAACCCTCGTCAACGCCGAGCGCTACATCACCCCCCAGATGAAGGAATACGAGGCGCTGGTGCTCAACGCCGAGGAGCAAATCATCAAGGTCGAGCGCATGGCCTTCGAGCTGGTCTGCGAGCGCATCGGCCTACACGCCGTCAACTTGCTCAAGACCGCCCGCGCCGTCGCCCACCTCGACGTGTTCCTGTCGCTGGCCGATGTCGCCACCCGCGAGGGCTACACCCGCCCGACCCTGACCACCGACGACCGTCTGATTTTGCGCTCTGGTCGGCACCCCGTGGTCGAGCAAACCTTGCCGGACGGTGCCCGCTACGTCCCCAACGATACCCATTTCGACACCATGTCGCGGGTGCACCTCATCACCGGCCCCAACATGGCCGGTAAATCGACCTACATCCGCCAAGTCGCCCTCATCACCTTAATGGCGCAAATCGGCAGCTTCGTCCCCGCCGATGAGGCGGTCATCGGCGTCGTAGACCGCATCTTCGCCCGCATCGGCGCACAAGACGAGATTCACGCCGGACAATCGACCTTCATGGTCGAGATGGTCGAGACCGCCCGCTTGCTGTCGGGCAGCACCCGCCGCAGCCTCTTGATTTTGGACGAGGTCGGGCGCGGCACCTCGACCTACGACGGCCTCGCCATCGCCCGCGCCATCGTCGAGTACATCCACAACAACCCGCGCCTCAACTGCCGCACGTTGTTCGCCACCCACTACCACGAATTGGTCGAACTGCCCGACATCTTGCCGCGTTGCCGCAATTTCAACGTCGCCGCCAGCGAGACCAACGGCACGTTGGTCTTCTTGCACAAGGTGCAGCCCGGCGGCGCAGACCGCAGTTACGGCGTGCACGTCGCCCAGCTTGCCGGCCTGCCCAAGCCGGTCGTTGACCGCGCCCAACAGCTCCTGCGAACCCCGCCGTCGAGGCGCTCCGCACCCTGACCATCGACGAGCTTTCGCCCATCGAAGCCCTGACCAAGCTCTACGAGCTCAAGCGCATGGCCGGTTCAAGCACCGCTTAGAGGAGCAACTAGGATGAAACAAGATTACACAATCGTTTATGAATGGGATGAGTCAGGCTGGTGGGTCGCGACCGCTTTGGAGCTGGCGGGTGCGTTCTCGCAAGGGCGAACACAGCAAGAAGCCCGAGATAATGTCTTGGACGCCATCCGTGAATTGGTTCTGGCACAGCGAGCACAAGCCGAATCCGAACTCAAAAAAACAAGGATACGCCTAGTGTGAAATGACTTTCCTCATCAACCATACCTACAGTTCCGCCCATACCCCGCCCAACGCTGAAGCAGTTTAACAAAAGAAGACGGTGAACCACGCACCGAGTCCCTCACCCCCCGTCCCCCTCTCCCAAAATAGGCGAGGGGGTGCAGAACAGGTCATGACGGATCTTTAGGGACGCGACCTGCCGCGTCCGAGGCTCTTGTTCTTGTCCCTCGCCCCTCGGTGGGAGAGGGACAGCGCACCGCAGGTGCGCAGGGTGAGGGGCGCATCGGGACATCCCGAATCTCCGTCTTTATAGGTTAAAAAGCTTTAGCGCCCAGCGGCCACCAACAGCCAACGCCCCCAACGCTCGGGAGACGGCAACCAACCTTGGTTCATTTCACGTCCGGGAAAGGACACCCCATGACCGCACACATCATCGACGGCAACCCGATTGCCGAAAAACTCCGCCAGCAACTCGCCCTCGATGCCGCCCGCTTCACCGACACC
>JALONY010000061.1 GCA_025454715.1 Anaerolineae bacterium | reverse complement strand
TTCGATGGTCGCCAGCGCGGTGGCCATCGTGACCGGGTTACCGCCGAACGTGCTGAAGGTCACGCCCTTCATCGCGTCGGCCACCTCGGCGGTCGCCACCGTGCAACCGATGGGTGAGCCGTTGGCCATGCCCTTGGCGAACGTCATCAGGTCGGGCTCGACGCCCCACTGCTCGATGCCGAACCACTTCAGGCCGGTGCGCGTCCAGCCGGTCTGCACCTCGTCGGCGATGAACAGGCCGCCCGCCGCTTTGACGATCTCATGCACGCGCTTGAAGTAGCTGGCCGGCGGCACGATGAACCCACCGACGCCCTGAATCGGCTCGGCGATGAAGGCCGCGATTTTGCCGCCGTGGACTTTGGTGGCGATCAATTCCTCGAGGTCTTGGATGCACAGCTCGACCAATTCTTCCTCGCTCATCTCGAACGGGGCGCGGAAGTGGTACGGGTTGCGGGCGTGGTGGATGTACGGGTCGGTCACGCCGCCCAAGCGCCACGTGGCGTGGGCGGTCAGGCTCATCGCGCCCATGGTGCGCCCGCTATAGGCGTGCCGCAGGGTAATCACGTCCATCCGACCGGTGTACATGCGGGCGGCCATGATGGCGGTCTCGTTGGCCTCGCTGCCGCTGTTGGTGAAGTA
This sequence comes from Anaerolineae bacterium, assembly GCA_025454715.1. GTDB lineage: Bacteria > Chloroflexota > Anaerolineae > Aggregatilineales > Phototrophicaceae > Flexicrinis. Next base: position 7,368 of record JALONY010000061.1, on the reverse strand, counting down.
GCTCTTTTGCAACCTGCCGGGCGTCAGGTGCGCGACCTTCTCGGCCACGTCCACCATGATCGGGTTGACGTAGAGCGTGGTGGTGTGTTGCAGGCGGCGCATCTGCTCGATGGTGGCGTTGGTCACCTCGTCGTTGGCGTGCCCGACGCTGACCGTCAGCACCCCGCCGAAGAAGTCGAGGTAGCGCTTGCCGGTCGCGTCCCAGACGTACTGGTCTTTGGCGTGGTCGGCAATCAGGGGGTCGTCGCCGTAGAGCGGGGTGGCGGCGGGGAAGAGATATTGCTTATAACGATCCATCACTTGGGTGGTGTCCATCACAGGAGAATCCTTACACCTAACATAAACTGAAAACGGGGTCGTTGGCCGCTGGGCGGCAGTGGTTCAACGAGAAGATAGGGTGCCTCGGGGTGTCTGGGCGCGCCCCTCACCCAGCGCACTTGCGGCGGCTTTACGCACCGAGGGGCGGCAAAAGCCACAAGCCCAAGTCGCCCGTTCTGCACCCCCTTCTCCACTTGTGGGAGAAGGGGGGACGGGGGGATGAGGTCACAACACCGGCGCGTGCGGCTGGCGGTGGATGAACTGGCCGGAGCCGTTGCTGCCCAGCCACTGCTCGCCGTCCACGATTTTTTGGCCGCGCAGGTAGACTTGGGCGGGCTTGCCGGTCACTTCCATGCCTTCATAGACGATGTAGTCCGTCCGCATGTGGGTGTTGCTGACGCTCAGGGTGTGCTTGTGGTTAGGGTCCCAGACCACGATGTCGGCGTCCGCGCCGATGGTCAGCGCGCCCTTCTGGGGGTACATGCCGAAAATCTTGGCCGGGTTGGTGCACATCAGCTCGACGAAGCGCTGCGGCGACCAGCGCCCGCTGTTGACGCCGTGCTCCCACATCACCATCATGCGCTCCTCGAGGCCGGGCATCCCGTTGGGGATTTTGGCGAAGTTGCCCTTGCCCAGCTCTTTCCCCGGGCGGCGATAGCTCGGGTCTTGGGCTTCATAGGCCACCCAATTGCCGCCGTTGTGCTGTTTCGCCCAGTCTTGCCACGGCCCCACCCCGCCCTCATACCAAAAGTTGCAATGGTCGGTGCTGACGTGTTGGAGGGTGTTGTCCTTGGTGGCCTGCCACAGCACCGCGTGGTCGTGCTCGGTGCGGATGGGCGGGGAGCACACGTACTTGGAGCCCTCGAACCCGGGCGCGCCGAGGTGCTTTTCGGCGGTCAGGAAGAAGTATTGGGTGCAGCTCTCGCCCATGACCGGGTAGCCGATGGCGCGGGCGCGGCGGATGGCCTCGACCGCGGGCTCGCTGGTGACGTGCACCACGTACAGCGGGCAACCGGTCATGCCCGAGAGGGTGGCGGCGCGGTTGGTGGCCTCGCCCTCGATTTCGGGCGGGCGCGACAAGCTGTGATAGAACGGGTCGGTCTTGCCCTCGGCCAGCAGGCGCGGGGTCAGGCTGGCCTCGACATCGCCGTTTTCGGCGTGCACCATCACGATCATGCCGTGGGCGGCGGCCACCTGCATCGTCTTGTACAGGGTGGCGTCATCGATTTGGAACACGTTCTTGTAGGCCATGAACAATTTTAGGCTGGTCACGCCCTCGGCCACCAGCGACGGGATTTCTTCCAACACCTCGGGGCGCAGGTCGGTCACGGCGAGGTGGAAGCCGTAATCGATTTGCGCGACCGACGCCTTCTTGCGCCACGTGCTCAGGCCGTCGTGCAGGCTGCCGCCCTTGGGCTGAATCACGAAGTCGATGTGGCTGGTGGTGCCACCGAAGGCCGCCGCCTTGTGGCCGCTGTCGAAGTCATCGTTGCTGACCGTGCCGCCGAACGGTAATTCGAGGTGGGTGTGCACGTCGATGCCGCCGGGCATCAGGTATTTGCCGGTGCAATCGACCACCTCGTGGCCGTCGGTGGGCAGGTCACGCCCAATCAGGGTGATGATGTTGCCCTCGACCAGCAGGTCGGCCTGCACCATGTCGCTGGCGGTAATCAGTGTGCCGTGTTTGAACAGGATACCCATGGGGTCACGCCTCCTTAGCGAAAGTGGGGCAGGATGTGCTCGCCGTATTCGGCCACGATGCGCTCTTCCTCGCCGCACATCAGGTAGATGGTGTATTGGGTGATGCCGACGGCCTCGAGTGCCTTGAGCTTGGCGATGTGCTCCTCGGGCGAGCCAATCAGCGAGAAGCTCTCGATCACGTCATCGCTGATGAAGTCGAGGTGGTCGGCGTCCTTGTCGGCGTGGTGCTTGTAATCGTAGCCCTTGCGCCCCTCGATATAGGCGAGGAAGCTGGCGGGGATGCCCTCGGCGTCCTTGCCGTATTTGCTCACGATGTCGGCGACGTGGTTGCCGACCATCGCGGGGAACCAGCGGGTTTGGGCGCGCCCCTTGGGGTGGTCGCCGACCCACGCGGGCGCGGCGGCCAAGAAGCGGTATTGGCTCATGTCGCGGCCTGCGGCCTTGCCCGCCGCCAGCGTCTGGTCGATGAACCACTTGCACAGGCCGGGCTCGGCCAATTGGATGATCAGGCCGTCGCCATGCTCACCGGCGGCTGCCAGCGCCTTGGGGCCATAGGCCGCAATCCAAACCGGCATTTCGTAGCCGTTGGCCCACGGGAATTTGGCCGCGGCCAGCTCGTCGTCATATTTGACCTCGTCGCCGCGCACCATGCCCTTGATGGCGTGGGTGAACTCGACCATGCGCTCGACGGTGTTGGGCTTGCGCCCCATCACGCGCATCGAGCTATCGCCGCGCCCGACCCCGACCTCGAAGCGGTTGCCGCTCTGGACGTTGAGCGTGGCGAAGATGCTGGCGGCCTCGCTCCAGTCGCGCACGCCCGGGTTGGTCACACACGGGGCGAAGCGCATGTGCTGGGTGTGCTCCATGCACATGGCCATCGTGACGTAAGGCGAGCGCCACAAAATATGGCTGTCGAAAAACCATGCATACGTAAACCCGGCGACCTCGGCCTGACGCACCAACGCGATGGTGCGCTCGGGGCTGATGTCGCCTTTGAAACAGATGCCAAATTCCATCTGTTCCCTCCTTTTGACAAGTCAAAGCGTTCTTTACAGCGGGCTAAAAAGCGGCCTAAACGCCGCAGGCCGCCTGCGAGAGAGTATACCGCGCACACCCCAAACGCGCACATCGAAACGTTTACAAGGCGCAAGGGTCTAATCTGTGCAGTTTTGCACAAAGACTGCCTACGGGAAATTGTGAATTTATTCACGATGTGACAAACGACACCTAAAGGCGGGAGCTTTGTTATCTGACGGGGGCGGGGCGGGATGATAGAGTAGGGGTATGTCCGAAAGACAAGCCGAGAGGGGCGATAGACATGATGACCGCAACAGTCGAAATTCCCAGCTATGTGCGTAGTGAGCGTTTGAAGACGTGGGTTAACGAAATGGTGGCGCTGTGCAAGCCCGCCCGCGTGCATTGGTGTGACGGCTCGCAAGAAGAATACGATGACCTGTGCGATTTGTTGGTGGCCAACGGCACCTTCACCCGCCTGAACCCCGAGAAGCGCCCGAACAGCTTTTTGGCGCGCTCTCACCCGAGCGACGTGGCTCGCGTGGAAGACCGCACCTACATTTGCAGCCTGAACCAAGACGACGCCGGCCCGACCAACAATTGGATGAACCCGGTCAAGATGCACGGCATCCTCGATGGGTTGTTCGACGGCAGCATGAGCGGGCGGACGATGTACGTCATCCCGTTCTCGATGGGGCCGATTGGGTCGCCCATCTCGTACATCGGTTACGAAATCACCGACTCGGCCTATGTGGCGGTCAACATGCGGATTATGGCGCGCATGGGGCGGCGGGTCGATGAGGCGCTGGGCGAGAGCGACGTGTTCATCCCGTGCGCGCACACGGTCGGCCAGCCGCTGGAGTTCGGCCAAAAGGACATCGCGTGGCCGTGCAACCCCGACGTGAAGTACATCGTGCACTTCCCCGAGGAGCGCTCGATCTGGTCGTATGGCAGTGGCTACGGCGGCAACGCCTTGCTGGGCAAGAAGTGCTTGGCGCTACGCATCGCCTCGGTCTTGGGGCGTGACGAGGGCTGGATGGCCGAGCACATGCTGATTTTGGGCGTCGAAGACCCCAACGGCGAAAAGACCTACGTCGCAGGGGCGTTCCCCAGCGCGTGCGGCAAGACCAACTTTGCCATGCTCATCCCGCCGCAAGGCTTGGACGGCTGGAAGGTCACGACCATCGGCGACGACATCGCGTGGCTGAAGCCGGGTGAGGATGGCCGCTTGTACGCCATCAACCCCGAGGCCGGTTACTTCGGCGTGGCACCGGGCACCAACTACAAGACCAACCCGAACGCGATGAAGAGCATCGAGTCCAACACCATCTTCACCAACGTGGCGCTGACCGATGACGGCGATGTGTGGTGGGAAGGCATGGACGGCGCGGCACCCGCGCACGCCATCGACTGGCAAGGCGATGACTGGTCGCCCGACAGCGGGCGCAAGGCCGCGCACCCCAACTCGCGCTTTACCGCGCCCGCAGGGCAGAACCCGGCCATCGACCCCGAGTGGGAAAACCCCGCCGGTGTCCCCATCAGCGCCATCGTCTTCGGTGGGCGGCGCAGCACGGTGGTGCCGCTGGTCTATCAACCGATTAACTGGGCGTTCGGCGTGTACGCTGGCGCGACGATGGGCTCGGAGATGACGGCTGCCGCGTTCGGCAAGCTGGGCGAGGTGCGCCGCGACCCGATGGCGATGTTGCCCTTCATCGGGTACCACATGGCCAGCTACTTCAACCACTGGCTGAACATGGGGCGGCGCGTGTCGCAGCCGCCGCGCATCTTCAACGTCAACTGGTTCCGCCGCGACTCGGACGGCAAGTTCTTGTGGCCGGGCTTCGGCGACAACATGCGCGTGCTGAAGTGGATCGTTCAGCGCGTGAACGGGCACGCCCGTGCGGTCGAAAGCCCGCTGGGGTACGTGCCGACCTACGATGACATCGACTGGACGGGGCTGGACTTCAGCCGCGAGGAGTTCCACGCCTTGATGGCGGTGGAGCGTGCGGACTGGGAGCGCGAAATCTTGCAGCATGAGGAACTGTTCATCAAGCTGTACGACCGCCTGCCCAAGGAGTTCCTCGCCATCCGTGAACTGCTGCTGAGCGGCCTGTGGCGCAGCCCGCAGCACTGGGAACTGCCCGACTACGCCGAAAACCACTAAGGGTTGACGAGCGTTTTGGGAGGGGGTGGCTGGGTCGGCTGGGGGGTCTACCAGCCACCCCCTTTATTTGAACTAAAACATGTGCGCGGTGCGCGCTCAGTCCGTCGTGGGCGGGAAGACCCGCCCGACCGAGACCGCGAACCCCGCCAACACCCCGCCCCCGTCGAGCGTTTCGGCGGGGGTGTGGTGTTTGTAATGGATGGTGCCGTCGGGTTGGGCGGTGTAGGTATCGAGGGTGCGGCTTTCGGGGTAGACCACCCAGACCGAGCGCACCCCGCCAGCCAGATACGCGCCGATTTTGGCCGAGAGGCGCACCGGGTCATTGCTGGGGGGGACGACCTCGACGGCGAGGTCTGGCGCGATGGTCTGGAGGCCGTTGGCCGTGACCGGTTGTAGGCGGTCGGTCATCACGACCGAAAGATCGGGGATGACGACCGAGCCATCCATCAGGCGATAGCCGGTATTGTCGGTGAAAAGCCGCGCAATCGGGTTCGTGAGCAGATAGCTCATCAAGACCTCGACCAACAGCGACACGACGTAGGCGTGCAAATAACTGGGCGTCGGCATGTGCCCTGCTTTCGGGTCATCTTCGACATATAGCACCCCACCAATCAGCTCCAAGCGCTTGTCGGCATAGTCGGGGTGGTTAGCCAACGCATCGAACGCCTCGGGGCTCAGGACGCGCTCGGTGGCGAGGGGTGGGCTTGTACGCATGACGCTTCCCCTCACTCCCCCTCGATGACCGGCGTGGGGGCGAGGCGGTAGGCCGCCTTGGCTGGCTTGAGCGGGCGCTTGAGCGTGTAGGGGCGGCGCGTGCCGTCTGGGCTGAAGCGCGTGGCTGGGCGCGTCTTCTCGACCCACTCGCGGTAGACCTGCATCGATTTTTCGGTATCGACCCACACATCGCCATAGTGGTCACGCGGGGCGGCCTTGCGGACGTTGACCGCCTTCTGGAGCCAACAATGCGCCCCGCTGACCGGATCGGGGTGGACGGCGTGGGTCAGGTTTTGGTGCACCCCGACCTGTTGCCACCAGATGCGCGCCGTGTCGGGGTCGGACGACTCCCACGCTGCCGCGCCGTGGATGACGTGCAAGCGGAACTCGCCATCGGTCGACTCGCTTAGCTTGGCGAGGCTGGACGACCCACGGCTGACGCCCTTGTCCTCTTGCAGGCGCCAGCGCCCCAAGTGGTGCGAGACGGCCACGATGCCCGGCTTGATGCCCTCGGTGATGAACGCCTCATCGACGAAGTAGCCGATTTCGGTCTCGATTCGCACGAGGTCGCCGCTTTGTACGCCCAAGCGTTCCGCGTCGGAGGGATGCATCCAGACCGGATTCTTGTGGCTGATTTCGTACAGCCATTTGGCGTTGGCACTGCGGGTGTGGATGAGGGTGGGCAGGCGGAAGTTGGGCAACAGCAACATCTCGCCTTTGGCAAAGTTGATGTTGTCGGGGTGGACGTGGCTCTTGAGCGGGTAGGGGATGGTGTAATCGCGCTCCGTCCAGCCCCACGCGGCCATCACCGGCGAGTAAAATTCCAACTTGCGCGAGGGGGTGGTAAAGCCCTCATCGAGGTAGGGCTGACGTGATGAGCTCACCGGCGCGGTAGGGCGACTCGAAATGTTGGCGCACGCCCAGCGCGCCGTCGGGGTCGAGCTGCCCCGAAAGCTGGATCCACCACTCATTTTCTTCCCAGACCTCGCCCGGGTTGGCCTGATAGGTGAATTCGACCGGCTGACCGGCTTTTTCGAGGGCGACGCGGCGCACCGGCTGGCGAAACGCGATCCATTGGCCGCTGTGGGTCTCTTGGCTCATGAGGTCGTGGCGCTCCCCGCCGTGCCCCATCGGCAGGACGTAAGCTCATCAGGTCGTGGCGCTCCCCGCCGTGCCCCATCGGCAGGACGTAATCGGCAAACCACGCCGTCTCGCTCCACGTCGGGGTCAGGGCGACGTGACAGCCGACGCGCTGCTCATCGCGCAGCATCTTGAGCCACATGAAGCCGTCGGGGTTCGTCCATAGTGGGTTGTAGACGCGGGTAAAGTACACGTCGATGTTGCCGCGCCCTTCCTCGATCAGGTGCGGCAGGATGAACGACATCTCGTAGTGCGCCAACGGCCACTCGTCGGGGAAGTGCAGCTCGTTCCAGACCTCGACCGGCGGCGGGGTCTCG
>JALONY010000060.1 GCA_025454715.1 Anaerolineae bacterium | reverse complement strand
GCAGGCGGCGTTGTGCGTGTTTCATAGCTTTACGCTCAATCAGTTTCCCGTTGAGGCGCGTGAGGCGTTCGATTTGCAGTTGCGCGACCAGTCGAATCACCGCCCGATATACCGCCTCGGTATCGAGTGGTTGACCAGCGATTTTCCCCCGACTGTGACGCTGACGCGCTATGTGTCGGGCGAGAGCACCACCGAGACCTTGGCCTATTGTGAGAGCCACGGGCGCTGGCTGGAATGGCGTGCCGAGGGGTGATTGCGCCCGCCCACGTAAGCCGTGCGTCGGTGCGGGCGTCGGTGTATGATGGGGCGGGGTTAGACCCCACCCCTCCACTGGCACCCACCGATAAGGAACCCACCCCCGATGTCCACCCTATACGAGCAATTGACCAGCGAGACCTACAAATCGACCTTCTTTGACGCCAGCGCGCCGCACGCCCTGATTGACGTGCGCCAGCCGGATGAATATGCCGAGGCGCGCATCCCGGGCGCGGTGCTCATCCCGCTGGGCGAGCTAGAGGCGCGCATCGCCGAAGTCCCGACCGACCTGCCGGTCGTGCTGGTCTGCCGGAGCGGTGGGCGCAGCGCCATGGCCGCCGAACTGTTGCGGAGCAAGCAATTCAGCGGCACGTTGTACAACCTCGAAGGCGGCACCATGGGTTGGGTGCGGGCGGGCAACGCTTACGACAGCGGCGAGGCTTAACCCTCGAATTGCCACAGCATGTCGAGGACGTAGCGTTGCTCGTCCTCGGTCATTTGGTTATACAGCGGCAGGCGGATGAGGCGGTCGCTCACGTCCTCGGTGACGGGGCAATCGCCCACCTGCCCGCCGAACTTGCGCCCCATGTCGCTCAGGTGGAGCGGCAAATAATGGAACGGGGCGTATACATTGCGCGCCTTGAGGTGGTCAATCAGGGCGGTACGCACATCCAGCGACGGCATCAGCAAATAATACATGTGGTACGACTGGTCACGGTCGGCGGGCACGGTCATCAGCGTGGCGTGGTGGGCGTTCGCCCATTCCGGCACGTGGGCGGCGTAGCGCTCCCACAGGGTTTTGCGGCGGTTTTGGATGTCCTCGGCTTGCTCGAATTGCGCCCACAGGTAGGCGGCCAGCAGGTCGGACGGTAGGTAACTGCTGCCGAGGTCTACCCACGTATATTTATCGACCTGCCCACGGAAGAAGCGGCTACGGTTGGTGCCCTTCTCGCGGACGATTTCGGCGCGTTCGTGCAGGCGCGGGTCGTTGATGAGCAGTGCGCCGCCCTCCCCACACGTAAAATTCTTGGTCTCATGAAAGCTCTGGGTGGCCAGCGCGCCGAACGTGCCGGTATAACGCCCTTTATAGCGGCTGAACAGCCCGTGGGCGTTGTCCTCGACTACCGGCACGCCGTGGCGGTCGGCAATCGCCATGATGGCGTCCATCTCGCAAGCCACGCCCGCATAATGCACGACCACGATGGCCTTGGTGCGCGGGGTGATGAGGGCTTCGAGGCGCGCTTCGTCGAGGTTGAGGGTGTCGGGGCGGACATCGCAAAAGACCGGTTGCGCGCCGCGCAGCACGAACGCGCCGATGCTGGTGACGAACGTGAACGATGGGCAAATCACCTCGTCGCCGGCTTGGATGTCGAGCAAGAGGGCGGCCATCTCGAGGGCATGGGTGCAACTGGTGGTCAGGAGGGCTTTGGGCACCCCGACCGTGCGCTCCAAGAAGGCGTGGCATTGCTTGGTAAATTTGCCGTCGCCGCTGAGGTGGCCATTGGCGACCGCTTGCTGCATGTAGGTGAATTCTTGGCCGGTGGCGTAGGGCTTGTTGAACGGGATTTTATACATGGGGGGTGTCATACCATTTGTGATACCACGTTTGGGCGCGGCGCATCAGGAAACCGCAACGGTTATAGGTGCGTTGTGCGCGGGTGTTGCGCCCCTGCGTCACCACCTCGACGGTGGTACAGCCCTGTGATTTGAACCATGCTAAGGCCGCGCATACCATCGACTCGCCAATATACAGGCCGCGTGCGCCAGACTCTACGGCCACTAAGTCCACAACGCCCATACGCTGTCCGTCTGGTTCGGGTGGGCGCAGCACGCAGGTGACGAAACCGGCTGCCTGCCCGGCATGGTCGGCCACCACCACATGGTCGGCTGGGGCGAAAGTACCCTCGGCATGGGTATCGCCACATCGGCGGCGCAACCACGCCCCATACATGTCAGCCACCCGTGCTTGGGCAGGAAAGTACGGGTCGAGCGCCAATCGCGAATCGGTGAAGCTGGTGCGGGCGATGCACTCTAGGGCGGGGAGGTCGTCCTCACGGTGGGTGCGAGTCGGGGTTTTAGGGGTGGGCAGGTGGCGCAGGTCATGGTCGAGCGTGACGCGAAAATCCATCATCTGCCAGCCGAAGCGTATCGCGAGGTGATGGGTCTCGGCGCGGTCGGGGCGGGTCAGCCACGCGCATAGGGCGATGTGGTGGGCGGTGCACCATGTATCGGCGTGGGTCAGGTCGGCCTCAGTCGGGGCGTCATGCTCTAGGCGTGCGGTGCGGACGCCGAAAAACGTGCTCTCCCACGCGGCGAGGCTAATCATGGGTTTGCCCTTCTCAAGTGGCTCATACGTTACGTTTTTCTTCCCCCAACGCCTCGCGCACCACATAGGTCGGGCGCGCCATGCTGCGCTGGTACATGCGCGCCAAGTACTCCCCGATGATGCCGATGGTGAACAACTGTGCTCCGCTGAAAATGGCGATGACCGAGGCGAGGAACGGGAAACCGGCCACGCTACCGCCCTCGATCAGGTAGCGCCCCAGCACATACACCAGCACCAACAGCCCGAACAAGGTCATCACGAAGCCCAAGACACTGGCAATTCGGAGCGGCATGGTGCTGAAGCCGGTGACCATGTTGAGGCTGTGCGAGACCAGCTTGCGAAAGGTGTAGTTGGACACCCCCAAACGGCGCGGCTCGTGCCGCACCGGCAGGGCGGTAAAGCGCGTGGTGCCCCACGTCAGCAGTACGTCGAGGTTGACCGTCGGGCCACTGTAGTGCTCGAACGCCCGGACGACGTGGCGGCGGATGGCGCGAAACGCGCTGATGCTCCCAGCGGTTTCGGCACCCATCGCGTTTTGGAGCACCCACTTGGTGACCTGCGAGGCCAAATCGCGAAACAGCCCGTGCTGCTCGTTGGCCGGCTTGCCGTACACCACGTCGTAACCCTCGGACAATTTGGCCAGCAACGTGCCAATCTGGTCGGGGGGGTGTTGTAGGTCGTCGTCCATCGTCACGATCACCCCGCCGACGGCGGCGCGCAAGCCGCACAGCAAGGCGTTGTGCTGCCCATAATTGCGCGACATCTTGAAGGCGCGCACGGTCTGGGGATACTCGCTCACAAGGCCGCAGATGACTTGCCAACTGTTGTCTTTGCCGTCGTCCTCGACGAGGATGACCTCGAACGAATCCGCTAAGGTCGGTAAGGTGGCGTGCAGTTGCCCGACCAGCTCGGCGATGCTGAGCGCGCCGTTGTAAACGGGGATGACGATGGAGAGGGATGGGAGCATGAGATGGGCTTCGTCTGAAAAAGCACGATGATAAGGGCATTATACCCGATGCAGACACCAGAAAAAGCCCCCACATCAGCACGATCTGGGGGCATGAGATACTACTGGCTTAGGCTTGCAGATAACGGGCGCGCAATGCGCCGTGCATCCGCGTGATGACGCGCAAGACCGCCTCGGGGTTGGAGGTGCCGGGCGAGCCGCCCTCCTCGATGAAGGCGTTGCGCAGGATGCGCCCCCAGTTACCGGTGCTGCGGAGCTTGGGGTCGTTGATGTATTGCTCGACCGTCTGGGCTTGCTGACCGCTGGGCGGCACCAACATGCGGTTGATGCTGCTGTAGACATCGTCGATGTCACGCGGGCGGATGTGCCCGGGCACCGCGTCGATCAGGTGGCGGTGCATGTATAGGCGCTTCTTCTCGTAGAACTCGGCGAGGCTCATCTCGCTGCCGGTGGCGGTCGTGATGACCACATCGCTACCCATCCGGTCGCTGTCGTCATGCAGGCGTTGGAAGGTCTCGGGCGAGAGCGGGCCGAGGATTTCGAGCAGGGCGCGGTCTTCGTACATCGGGGCGAGGTCGGCACCGTGGCGACGGAAGTAATCTTCGAGGATGGCGTGGCTGAACTCGAAATCGGTCAGGACGGCGGCTTGGCGGCTGGCGCTGATGTTGACCGGCATCCCGGTCGATTCGAGCGTGCAGATGCGCTTACTGCTGCCGAGGTCGGGGCGCAAGCGCCCAAGCACGTTGTGCATGGTGCTGTTGGGCGTGCCGAGGCCGTCCTCATACAGCATGGCGCGCACCACGCTGTTGACCTTCTCGCTCTTGAGCAACCCGGCATACTTGTCGAGGCCGTCGGCGCTCAGGTGCGGGGTGAGCGGCACCATCAACGGGCGACCGGTCACGGTGGTGCCGCGCAAATGCTCGCGCACGCACAGCAAATCGGGGTCGCAGGTGCCGTTGACGAACGGCCCACCCTTCAGCATGGCGCTGTTGACCACCGCCGTGGCACTGCGGAGCAAGCAATAGAATTGCAGCAAGCCCAGCGCCTCGGAGCGGCCAGCCACGTCGAGGTGGATGTGGCACCCTTGGATACGGAAGGCCTCGATGACGCTGGTGTTGGGCGCGAGGTGATAGCGGCGCTTGGCATCGTTGAGCTTGTCTTGGTAGCTGGGGTGCTGGCCGTTGACCATGATCATCAGGTCACGGGCGGTGTTGACCTTGGGGTCGTCGGTCAGCTTGAAGTCGCTGAGGATGGGGTAGGCCGAGATGATGGCCGTGAGCAGGCCGGTCGATTCGCTGGCGGCCACCAACGACGACAAGATGCCGTCCAGCGAGGCGCGGGTGAGCTGATAGCCGACGCCCGGGGCGACGTGGCACTCGACTTGATATTGGCAGGCCTCGCGGTCGATTTGCGGGGTCACGCCGATGCGCCGCGCCGCTTGCTGGTAGCTGCGGATGAACTCTTGTACCTCGGCCTCGGCGGGGCCGCGCCCGTCGGGGTGCAGCAAGCCCAGCTCCAGCTCGGCACCGAGGGCGCGCATGGCGTTGTTGGGGTGCTCGGTCTCGGGCAGGTTGGTGTGGTTGACCGACGGGTTGAAGTTGTAGGGGACGACCGCTTGGGCGGGGGTCTTGCCGCTGCGGTAGCGGCTGCTGACCGTGCTGCCCAAGACGAATTGCTTACCGTTGAGCTCACCCATGAAGACGTTGCCTTGCTCGGCAGGCGCATCGGGGTAATAGGCGGTCACGGTTAGCCCCAGCTTGTTCGACAACACGTCGAGCGGCAGTGCTCCGGTATGGCCTTCCCCCGCCATAGTTCGCACTGCCTCGTTGAAGTTTCGCTTGGTCTCTTCGATGCGTTGCCACGGTACGGCTTGGCTAAATTCGAGCAGCGTTTCGTTGGAGGGGAGGGGCGTAGACATGTTGGGGAAGTCCTTGTCAGTCCGAAAAGGGGCGCAGTGCCACCGACGATTGTGCCGTATGGCACGATAGGGTGCAAGTGAATCTTAGCAAACCGCCCAAACCCCTTGACTCTCACCTCGCCTGAGGGTGTATCGTTGGCCTATCTGTGGACACGGACGCACGGAATCATGATCAAAATAGGCGACTTCGCACGGCTTGCGCAGGTCTCGGTGGTGACGCTACGCCATTACGATGAGATCGGGTTGCTCAAACCGGTCTCCATCGACCGCTTTACCGGTTACCGCTATTACGCCGCAGACCAACTGCCGCAGCTCAACCGAATTCTGGCGCTCAAAGACCTCGGCTTCTCGCTGGCACAAATCGAGCGGCTGATGCAAGGGGGCGTCTCGATCGAGGAACTGCGGGGGATGTTGCTGATGAAACATGCCCAAGCCGAGCAACGGCTGGCCGAGGAGCAGGGACGCCTGTCTCGGATTGCCGCACGCCTCAAGCAAATCGAACTGGAGGACAGCATGACCCCTTACGATGTTCTGCTCAAGACCGCTCCGGCGATGTACATCGCCAGCCAACGGGTGACCATCCCGACCAACGATCAAGTCCCAGAGTACCTGACCCCGACCATCGACGCGGTGTATCGGCACGTCCAAAACGCCGGAGGCAAAGATGCCGGTGCGTGTTTCGTCATCTGGCATCAATCGTCACAAGTCTTGATTGATGAGGTGGCCGAGGCGGCGGTGCCGCTGGAGCGCCCGATTGCCCCGTCCGAGCAGGTGGGGGTATACGAATTGCCCGCCACGTCGGTCGCCTCGACCATCCATCGCGGGGATTACGCGGGCTTCGCCCAAGCGCACGCCGCTCTGCTCTCGGCCATCGAGGCCAACGGCTGGGAGTCGGACGGCACCTACCGCGAGGTCTACCTCGTGTTCGACCCGTCCGACCCCGCCAACCACGTCACCGAGGTGCAATACCCGCTTCGGGCGGGGCGCTGACCCCACCAACGAAACGACCCCACTCATGACCGATGCAACCGCCGCGAGGGGCTGGGATGTGTCTCGGCATGGGTGGGGTCGGGCTGCACCAGCTTGAGGATGGGCTTGGGTGCCGCCTTGCGCGTGGGCGCACAGGAGGGTTGTAGTTCTTTGAGCGTCTCTTGCGCGACGTAAATCAGCTCTTCCAGCGCGGCCTTCACCTCGTCGCTGGTCAGGCTGGTAAAGCGCGCCAATTCGCCCTCGGAGACGGCGCTGTGCAGTGCGTCGATCAAGTTCAGCGCTTCGGGCAGGACATCGCCCGTATACAAGGTGCTCAGGGTGGCGAGGGCGGCGGAAGTGTGCTGCGGCTTCGGGTTCATGGCGGGTGGTCTCCCCAGTGTGGTTATCCGGCGGTGTGTGCCGGTGACAGGTCTTTGGGCAACGCGAGAGAAAATGAAAAGGACACGGGCTGATGTCAGTCCCGTGTCCTTCGCGCTTGCGGTGGAACACTGTGTGCGTGGGGGCGCCGCGCCTATTGGCTGGGGGCTGTCCTCCCGCGAGACTGACAGAAAGGGCTGTTAACGTTCATCGAAAGCGGCGTATCGGGCGTGCGTCCATCAGGCAGAATCATCCCATCGACTCCGATTGGGAAGATGGATGCCAGACGCGGGGCATAGACTTTCGTCCATGCGACCTCTCCGCCACGAGGCAGAATCGTCCCATAGATGGGGATTCCGGCCATCGGCGAACGGCGCGCCATGCGAACGGTCAGGCCACCCTCGAACCATGCGGTATGGGTAGCGCAAAGCTGCCCCCCACCGCTGTTCAGCGTGGTGGAGGTGATGTGGTGGTTGGTGTTATCGACCATCTTCACTCCTCCTTGTTCGTACAAGACCTGACTCGGGTTCAAAAGGCGTGCGTTAAGCGCTTCTGTCAATCGCGGTGTCGTTCAACATCGCCAAGATGCTGTCGCCGGTGATGAACACCCGACGCATCCCGTCTGGTTTGCTGACCTTCAGGTAGCCCCGCGCAATCAAACGCTTGAGGGTGCTCAGGCTGATGCCGAGCGACTCCGCTGCCTCTTGCCGCGAGTACACGGCACGAGGGTCGATGGTTTGTTTGCTTGTGCTGGACATGGGTTAACCTTACTACGGTTGACGTACTGCCCCCAAGCATGACACAGCTTTGGGGTGGTTGTCAAGGGGTCAAGACCGTTGCGAAAGGGCAAAAAGCCCCCTAC
>JALONY010000059.1 GCA_025454715.1 Anaerolineae bacterium | reverse complement strand
TTGGCCTCCATCAGCAGGCGGGTGTTTTGCACGCGCACGGTCATGCCGGGCTGCATGACCACGACATCGGCGGGGTCTTCTACCTTGTCTTCCAGCTCGGCGCGAATCTCGGGGGTGGCGTAGGCTTTTTCGGACACCAAAATCTTGTTGAATTGGCGGGCGAAGTCCTCTTTGTCGAACAGCCAGACCTCGAGGGCGGCCACCTCATCGCCGATTTTCTTGGCGATGCTGGCACCGCATTCCCCATAGAACACGTTGTCGGCGTCCTCGATGGCGAACGACTCATCGAACCCGCGCCCCTTGGTGTAGATGGCGAGGCGCTGGGTGAGCGGGGCACCGAGTGGGTTGTTTTGCGGAGCCGCCGCCGATTGCTTACGCATCTCTTCTTCGAGGGCGCGGCGCTCCTTGATGGCCTCGACCTCTTTTTGGCGTCGGAAGTCTTCCTCGGTCTTGGGGCGGAAGCGCTCGCGGATGGGGTCAACGAAGTTGGGGCGGATGAGCAAGCGCCAGACCGGTGAGATGACCACCGCGAGGATGAACGTGACGACCACCGCGCCGACGATTCCGAGGATGTCGCTGATGACGCTCCCCGGGCGTGGGGCGACGCGCCCTTGCAGTGGCTGGCCTTGCGCGTCGAACAAGAGCGGGCGCAGGCTGTTGAGGGCTTGTTGCAGGCTCTCGCCACTGGTGGGGAGCAGGCGGTCTACGGCGGCACCGGGTTGCTCGACCATCTCGAGGTAACGCTGGATGTCGGAGTCGTTGTAGATGTTGGCGGCTTTGGCGGCGGCCACCAGCTTGATCCACTCGTCGCGGTAGGCCTCGCTGAGCTGGTGCGGCGCGCCGTCGTAATATTGAACGGGGTTGAGGATGTACCCCCAGAACAAGCCGAACAGCATCGCCAAGATGACCGCAACCACCGTCACGACGGTGGGCATATGCGGTTTCAGGACGATGACGTATAGCCCGTTATAGGTGTCGATGAGCCATTGTCTAAAGCCTTGCATCGGTGGCGTCCCCTCCCTGTATGGCGCGGCGTCCCACGGACAGCGTTTCTGACGCACGAAAATTTGCGAATGCTTCAGAGAGTATACCGCCTAAACGCAAAAGCCACAAACGCGAGGTTTTCAAGGTTGCTATCTGGGGTTTGTTTATCGTACAATAGTAACCAATGCATAATGCAAAGGTTATAAAATGCTCAAGACTGTCCAAGAGGCTGCCACAATCTTAGGCGTTTCTCCCGATACCATTCGCAGATGGGAAAAGAAGGGGCTCATCAAGGCTTTAAGGTCAACCCATAATTATCGCTTGTTCGATGTAAACGAACTTCAGCGCGTATACGACAAATACAGCGCGCAACATTCATCGCGAGGTTTTTACGTGTTGAAAACCGAACCGCATCGCTTTAATGTCATTGAGCTCTTTTCTGGTGCCGGTGGGCTGGCCTTAGGGTTTGAAAATGCAGGCTTCGAGACGCGGTTGTTGGTGGAATGGGATAAGGATGCTGCAAACACCTTAAAAGCCAACCGACCGAGTTGGAATGTATTGCATTCTGATGTCGCTCGCGTCGATTTTCAGGATTATGCTGATGCGGTGGATGTCGTTGCTGGTGGCTTTCCGTGTCAAGCATTCAGTTATGCTGGGCAAGGAAGAGGCTTCGAGGACACTCGTGGAACCTTGTTTTTTGAGTTTGCGCGCTGTGTGAGCCAAATTCGCCCCAAAATCGCCTTAGGTGAAAATGTCAAAGGCTTGTTGGAGCACGACTCTGGGCGGACTTTGAGGACAATGGTGCATATTCTGGAAGACTTGGGCTATAAAGTGTGTTTTCGTGTGCTCAAGGCTCAGTTTCTTGATGTGCCACAAAAGCGAGAAAGGGTATTTATCGTTGGCGTTCGTGAAGACATCGATCAATCTTTCTCGTTTCCCAGTGAAAGAGATTACACCCTTTCGTTGAGAGAAGCCCTCGAGGGGTGTCCAAAGTCTGCAGGAGCACTGTACCCCGAGAAAAAACGGCGTGTTTTGGAGATGGTTCCACCCGGTGGGTACTGGCGAGATTTGCCGGATGATGTCCAGAGAGACTACATGGGCGGCAGTTATCACCTTACGGGTGGTAAAACCGGGATGGCGCGCCGGTTGGATTGGGATGAACCCTCTTTAACATTGACCTGTAGCCCAGCCCAAAAACAGACCGAGCGGTGTCACCCGTCCGAAACCAGACCGCTCACCGTTCGTGAGTATGCCCGCCTTCAGACCTTTCCCGATGATTGGGCGTTCTCTGGGTCGATTGCGTCGCAGTATAAGCAAATCGGCAACGCGGTTCCCGTTAACCTCGGCTATCACGTCGCACGGGCAATTTACGATACGTTAAGCGGTACATCCGAAGGTGCAGTGACGAAACGGGAACCCACGGAAGTCCCTCGTCAGCTCTCGCTTTGGGAGACATCCACCTAAGTTTCGAGATAAGCATCCAGTTGATCGCGCAAGGCAAGGCCAACTTCGTTGAACACATCAACGATTTCATCGAAAACATCGTATCCGGCCAACAGAGACCATAACTCATTTTGCACGACGATAAAATCGGGGTCGAACTTGACCGTCCACCGTTTGTAAGGCTTAGGATGGTAGGGGTTGAAAGGAATGCCGATGTAGGCATTGACAAAGGCTTTTGTGTTGAGGCTATAGGTTAAAGCGTGCCAACGCAGCATCTTTTGGTGCAAATAATCGAACTCTTTTTTGCTTGGTTTGACGGTGGTGATGTCAATGAGCATGAGACTGCCATCGGGAAAAGTGACGTGAATATCGACCACGCTATCCTTATCGGTGATACTCGTAGCATGGGTGCTGGGAAGAATCGATTGACGTACCTTGTTGATTTCTTCGTTTCTCGACAAGCCTCGTTCATTTATGAGTTGTGCTATGACGCTTTCCGTCTGACCGTCAATCTGCCCTGTAAGTCGATATTGTCTGGTAATGTTGGCTGATGAAAAGCCGGGTCTGGCACTCACCAAAGCTTCCGCGATTTGCTCATAGGCCGACATCCCGATTGAAGTCGAGAAAGAGTGCATAAGCGCGCTTTTGGCGATGTCTTTTCGGCTGAAAAATGCTTGCAAGAATGGGTTATATTCAGTTTCCCTTTTATCATTTGCCTTTTTCGTAAAGCGGCTTTGAGCTGCTCTTAAGATAATGGTATAAATACGCTCACGAGTCCCTGTGTCCATCATTCGAGATCCTTTTGTTTGGTATAACATAGTGAGCGCCAAGATATTGTCTTGGCGCTCTTGGCTCCAGAATCATTCAGCTCACCCCGTCTTGCGGCGTGAGGGTTGCCCTTGGGTCGGGGTGGATTCGTCGTCCTCGATGATCAGCACCCCGCCCTTGACCGGCTTGGGCAAGCGCCACGCCGTGTAATCGCAATCGGGGTAGCGTGAGCACCCGAAGAACGTCCGACCGGCACGGGTCTTGCGCGCCAGCAGTTCGCCGCCATCGGTCGCGCCGCACTTGGCGCACATCACGCCGGTGCGCTCGACATACGGCTCGGTGTGCTTGCACTCGGGATAATTGCTGCACCCGATGAACTTGCCGTAACGCCCATGCTTGATGATGAGGTCGCCGGTGCCGCAGGTCGGGCAGGTGCGCCCGATTTTCTCGATCGGCTGCACGCGGGGCATATCGGCCTTGGCCGTCTGGAGCTGCTGGGCGAAACGGTCATAAAAGGAGCCCAAGATGGGTTGCCATTCGGCCTCGCCCTCGGCCACGTCGTCGAGTTGGTCTTCCATGCGCGCCGTAAACGAGAAGTCCATGAAGTCGGGGAAGAACTGCACCAGCAAATCGTTGACCAACTTGCCGATGTCGGTGGGCACCATGCGCTTGTTGACCACCTCGACGTAATCGCGGTCTTGGATGACGCCCATGGTTGGGGCGTAGGTGCTGGGGCGGCCAATCCCGAACTCTTCCAGCGCCTTGACCAAGGTGGCCTCGGTGTAGCGCGGGGGCGGCTCGGTGAAGTGTTGCTCTGGGGCGAGGCGGACGAGGTCGAGCTTCTCGTTGGCCTGCAAGGGCGGGATGATGCGCCCCTCGTCGCCGTCGCTGGCCTCGTCGTCCTTGCCCTCTTCATAGACGGCCAAGAACCCCGCGAAGGCCAATTGGCGGTTGCTGGCGCGCAACAGATATGGCTTGTCCTTGGGGGTCGGGCCGGCCTCGATTTCGATTTTGAGCGTGTCGTAGACCGCGTTGCTCATCTGGCTGGCCACGAAACGCTCCCAAATCAGCTTGTAGAGCTTGAATTGGTCGCCGCTCAGGGCGCTTTTGAGGCGGTCAGGGGTGCGCTCGACCGAGGTCGGGCGGACGGCCTCGTGCGCTTCTTGCGCGCCCTTGGCCTTGGTCTTATACACATTGGGCTTGGACGGGATGAACGATTTGCCGAAGCGCTTCTCGACGTAGGTGCGCGCCTCGGTCTGGGCTTGGGCGCTGACGTTGACGCTGTCGGTACGCATGTAGGTAATCAAGCCCAGCGTGCCCTGCGCGCCGAGGTCGATGCCCTCGTACAGTTGTTGGGCGGCGCTCATGGTGCGGCGGGCGTTGAACCCGAGTCGGCGCGAGGCCTCTTGCTGGAGGGTGCTGGTGGTGAACGGCGCGGCGGGCTTGCGCTGCATCTGGCCTTTGTTCACGTCGGAGACGGTGTACAGGCTGCGCTCCAGCGCGTCGAGGTGCGGCTTGACCGCCGCCTCGGAGTCCAGCTCGGGCGTCTCGCCCTTAACCTTGGCGAGGCGGGCGCGGAACGGGCGTTGCTCGCCCAGTTGCTTCTTCAGGTCAACATCGACCGTCCAGTATTCCCGTGGTGTGAACGCCTCGATTTCGCGCTCGCGGTCTACCACGAGGCGCAGGGCGATGCTCTGCACGCGCCCCGCCGACAAGCGCCCGCGGACTTTCGTCCACAGCAGCTCGGAGACCTGATAACCCACGATGCGGTCGAGGATGCGGCGGGCTTGCTGCGCGTTGACCAGCGACATATCGACCTCACGCGGGTGGGCGAAGGCTTCCTTGACGGCGGGCTCGGTGATTTCGTGGAAGACCACCCGCTTGATGCGGTGCTCGTCCATGCCCGCCGCGTGGATGAGGTGCCACGCGATGGCCTCGCCCTCGCGGTCGGGGTCGGTCGCCAAGAAAATTTGCTCGGCGGCCTCGGCGGCCTTCTTCAGCTCGCTGACGGTGGCCTTCTTGTCGATCGGCACGGTGTAGGTCGGGGCGAAGTTGTTCTCGAGGTCTACCGACAACTTGCTCTTGTACAGGTCGCGGACGTGGCCTTTGGAGGCCTTGACCGTGTAGCCCGCGCCCAGATAGCGCCCGACGCTTTTGGCCTTGGCGGGCGACTCGACGATGACCAAGCTCCCGCTGCGCTTGACGGGCGCGCTGGATTTGCTGGACTTGGTCGATTTGGCGCTGGTCGTCGCCTTGCTGGTCTTGCTGGCCTTGCCGGTCGTGGTGGTCTTGCTGGTTTTAGACGCGCTGGTCTTGGCCGCGGTCTTGGTGGCCGCTGGCTTATCGGTCGTCTTGCCGGTCTTGGCCGCTACCGTTTTGCTGGTGGTGGCAGGCTTTTTGGCCGCTGTCTTCGCGGTCTTGGCCGTTGCCGTTTTGCCGGTGGTGGCGGACTTTTTGGCCGCCGACTTGGTGGCCTTGGCGGCGGGTTTGGCAGTGGGGGTGGGCTTGGCGATGGAGGCGTGCGCCTCGGTCAACCCCATCTTGAACAGCTTGCCGCCGCAGACCGGGCAGGTGCCGACCGTGGCGGGCGAGCCGTTGTCCAGATAGACCGGCGTGGGGTCAACCATCTCTCGTTTGGTCTTGCACTTAAAGCAGTACGCTTCCATGCGGTTACGGTCTCGTCTCGTTCGGTTTACAGATAGTCGGTTTGGCCGGTGGTCTTGAGGTGCTCCACGACCTTCTTGATTTCTTGGGCTTTGTCGCGGTGGCAGACCAACAGGGCGTCGGGGGTATCGACGATGACCACCCCGTCTAGGCCGATGGCCACGGTGAGCTTCTCGCTGAAAATCAGGGTTTGGGTGGTGTCGATGAGCAGGGTATCGGCGTTGCCGCGCACCCCGTTGCCTTTGTCGTCCAGCTTGAGCACCTCATAAAGCGATGCCCAGCTCCCCACGTCGCTCCAACCGATGTCTACCGGGATGACGGCCACATCGGTCGCGCCTTCCATAATGGCATAATCGATGGATTTGCGCGGCATCTTTTCCCAGACCCGCCCCAACACCACGTCGTCACGGGTGTCGGCGAAGGCTTGGCGCAGTTCTTGCAAGAGATGATACATCTCGGGTTGCTGACGCTCGAACTCCTGCATGGCCTTACGAACATGCCAGATAAACATGCCAGAGTTCCAACTGTACGACCCATCGGCCAAGAATTGAAGGGCCACCTCGTGAGTTGGTTTTTCCTTAAAGCCTTGCGAGCGGTAAATCGGCAGGCCATTCTGCTCACGTAGGAGCGCCCCACGGTGGATGTAGCCGAAGCCGGTGGAGGGGTAGGTCGGGGTGATGCCGAGGGTGACGATGTGGCCATCTTGGGCGACCTCGTGGGCGGCGCGCAAGACCGACAGGAACTTTTCGGTCGAGGCGATGTGGTGGTCGGCGGTCAGCAGGGCGACCGTGGCGTCGGGGTCACGGGCGGTGATGGCGGCCAAGCCCAACGCCACGGCGGCGGCGTTGTCGCGGGCGTAGGGCTCGACGACGAAATTGTCGTTGGGGATGTGCATGGCGTCACCGCGCAGGGTCGGCATCAGGCGCGGCCCGCTGACGACGAAGATGCGCTCGGGCGGGAACAGCGCGCTCAGGCGGTCTACGGCAATGCGAAACAGCGTGCGCTCCTCGGTCAGCGCCAGCGTTTGTTTGGGGTTTTGGGTGCGGCTCAACGGCCAGAGGCGGGTTCCACCGCCACCCGCCAGAATCATCGCGTAAAAGTGGTTCACAGGGGGCAGCCTTTGGGTGCAATCTGCTATGTCGCGCAATATTGCATGTGCCCTAAGGGTTGTGCAAGCCCTTTTAATTCGAGTAGGGTAAGCGTTGCGGTCAATTGGGGGATGGGCATGGCGAGGGCGCGGGCGAGGTCATCGACGTGGATGGGGGCGTCGGTGAGCAGTGCCAACACCTGCGCCTCGTCGGGCGAGTCGGGGGCGAGGCGCTCGGCCACGGCGCGGGTTTGGACTTGCTCGGCGCTCAGGTCGAGGGCGTCGAGGATGTCCCGCGGCTCGCTGACCAATTGCGCGCCCTCTTGGATGAGGCGGTTGTTGGCGGTACCGGCCACGTTGTGCAGGCTGTGGGGGATGGCGAACACGTCGCGGCCTTGCTCGAGGGCGGCGTTGACGGTGTGCAGCGCGCCACTCTTGAGCGGTGCCTCGACCAACAGGGTGCCGAGGCATAGGCCGCTCAGCACCGCGTTGCGGCGCGGGAAATTGGCACCGTCGGGCTTGGTGGCGGGTGGGAACTGCGAGACCAGCGCGCCTTGCCCGCTCTCGACGATGCGCTGGTGGAGCGCGGCGTTCTCCCGCGGGTAGACCACATCGACCCCGCCGCCCAGCACGGCCACGGTGCGCCCGCCCGCGTCGAGGGCGGCGGTGTGGGCTGCCGCGTCGATGCCGATGGCCAAGCCGCTGACGATGGTCACACCGGCTTTGGCCAGCGCGCCACAAAACTCGGTGGTGATGTCGCGGCCATAGCGGGTGGCCTTGCGCGTGCCGACCAC
>JALONY010000425.1 GCA_025454715.1 Anaerolineae bacterium | reverse complement strand
CGCCCGACCACCCACTGCCCAGCCAAAGCCGCGCTTTGCCAGTAGCCTTGCGTGGCATACGTCACGTTGGGCAAGGCCGCGCCAGCGCGCTCCCCCGCCGACAACGCCAACAGGTGCGCGTCGCGCTCGGCCAGCTCGGGCTGGAGCGCCTCGGCTTGGGCGTTGCTCACCCACCCGACCAGCACCCGCGCCCCGCTCCGCAGCAAATCCCGCGCCGCCTCGCGAGCCGAGTCCCGCGTCAGCCCGATGCGGCGAAACCACGCCCGCTCGAAGCTCTGGCGCAAGTCGCCGGGCAACCCCGCGTACAACACCGTCTCGGGCAACATCAGCCCGACCCGCTGCTGCATCATCATCTCATTGATGACCGCCGCCAGCGGGTTCATCGGGGCAGAGGCCACCCCCGCCAGCGCCGCCGCGCCATATTGAAAAAAACTACGCCGTGAAACCGTTTGCTTGGACATGATGCCGAAAACTCCGTGAGGATAAAGGGTGGGCGAGAAAATCGTATCGGCGTGGGGGTCGGGGTCAACTGAAGGTGATTTCGTACTCGATACCGACCGCGTTGGGGGTGTGCGGCACGATGAATAAGGCCACCTCCCCCAGCGTCGGGTGGCTGAGCACATAATTGCCCTGCGGCAGATACTGATCGCGCAGGCTCGATTGCAACAGGAGGGCGAACGGCTGAAATAGGCTCTCGTCGTCGATGCGCCGCGTGAGCGACCCCCATGGCCGAACCCGCGCCAGCGTGACCGGCAACCGCTCGTCCTGCCCATAATGGATGAACAAGGTCTCGTTCAGCAACGGCTCGAAGTCGGTATGGCGCAAAATACGGTCGGTCATCGTGGTGGCTCCCATGTCATGTAGGTATAGATGCCCGGGGGGTCTTTGGTGATGAACCCCAAGCGCTGGTACAGCCGATAGGCTGGGTTGTAATCCTCGACGTACAAGCTGAGCGTGACGCCGCGCCGCGCCGCCTCGTCCATCAGCCAGCGCAGGAGCGTCGTCCCGATGCCCTGCCCGCGCCAACGCGGCTCCAGGTAGATGCGCCCGATGGCTTGCCCGTGGTGCAACACCACGTAATAACCGGCCTGTGGGCGGACGGAGTGATAGTGGGTGTGCTGCGCCTCGAACTGCATTTGGATGAAGGCCGCCTTTTGCGCGTCCGACCACGGCGTCTGGGCGAGGTCGGTGCGCGTGGAGGCATACAAATCGCGCAGATACGGCATATCATCGGGGGCAATCGGGCGGAGGGCGAAGCCGTCCGGCAGGGTTGGGATGGCGTACTGAGTCATGTCGGTTCTCGTCGGGTCGGTAATCGAAAGGGCGGGCGATGTCTTGCGACATCCCCCACCCCAGCATAGTGCGTGTATCGTGCCGTGCGCGGTTACGGGCGCTGCGGGAAAATCCCCTGCAAGGCGATGCAGTAGTTCATGACCAAGTATGGTTGCATGTTGTTGTGCGGCAGGCTACCGCCCACCGGTACGATGGCCTGTGGGCTCATGGGGGTGTTGGCGGGCGCACCGTACTGGTTTTGGCCGTCGGCCACCGCGTACACATTGTTAGAGGGGTTGCTGCGCTCGGCCAAAGCATTGACCGCAGTCAAGCTGTGGCTGTGCAAAGGCATCTCGGTCTGGATGAGGGTGACGTTTGGCGAGCCGCCCATTTCGCCCAAGTCGCGCAGGCTCAGGCCGTTGCCCTGCCCTTGTTGCAAGGCGACGTTGCCCTGCATATCGGGCAGTGCAAACGTGCTCTTGCCGTCACCGCCATAGGTGGTGCCCAGCAACGAAAACAAGGCGGTATTCTGCGCGATGGCCAAAAGTTGGCCGGCGCAGAACGCCCAGCCGGTTGGGGGGAAGTTGAAGGCGAAGATGCGGATTTCGGCCACGAATTGATCGGACATGAGGGGGTTCCTCCGAGGTGTCAGGGATACGAGTGACGGTCTTCAAATACGCTTCACCCCTCACACGACGGATTGGGCGCGAGGGGTGAGGTCGTGGGTTTAGCGGACGACTCCTAGGACGGCGAGGGGAAGACGCCGTACAACGAGATGATGTAGTTGATCACCAAGAACGGCTGCATGTTCTCGTGCGGTTGGCTCCCGCCCGCCGGTGAGACGGCCTGTGGCGACAAG
The DNA here is from genome assembly GCA_025454715.1 of Anaerolineae bacterium. Classification (GTDB taxonomy): domain Bacteria; phylum Chloroflexota; class Anaerolineae; order Aggregatilineales; family Phototrophicaceae; genus Flexicrinis. The sequence continues at coordinate 3,306 of JALONY010000425.1, read as the reverse complement.
GTCGTGTCGGGGCCGACATCATAAATCGAAGCGACCGCGCTAGACGGCAACAACGAGCTGGCGGGCGTGGTGTCGGTGCCTGCCGCGCCGGTGGCCACCATCGGGTGGGTGTGGTTAGGAATTTGGGCGACGGTCAGGGTGACTTGCTCGACCCCGCCCATCTCGCCGATGATATAACCACTGCCTTGGTGCACCGGCGTGCGCCCGCGCAGGTCGGGCAACGCGAACGTCTCTTGGCCGTCCCCGCCGTAGGTCGTGCCAATCAATTGAAACAACGTCTCGTACTCGGAGATGGGCAGCAACTGGCCTTCGCAAAACATCCAGCCCAATGGGGGGAAGTTGCCCCCGAACATGCGTATTTCACCGACATAGGGTGTCATAATCTGTATGCTCCTTAGGGGTTAGTTCTGGCTGGGGTAAATGCCCTGAAGGGCGATGATGATGTTGAGCACCAAATACGGTTGCAGGTTGGTGTGGGCTTGCGAGCCGCCGACAGAGGACAATGACGTGGACGCCATCGTGACGAGCGCGTTGTTGGACGGTGCATAGCTGTTGGTGCCTGCTTGGGCGGGCACGACCGAGGCCGAGGGGGTCACCGTACTGGCCGGTTGGTTGCTGAAGGTCAGGAAGTGCAGGTGCTGGGGCAATTCGCTGATAGTCAGGGTGTGCTGGGTTTGGCCACCGTTCTCCCCCATGGTGTAGCCATTCCCTTGCGACATCGGGGTGCGGCCTTGCAGGTTGGGCAAACCGCCATAGGTCGTGCCCAACAGCGAAAACAAGGCTTGGTTCTGGTTGATGGGCAAGAGTTGCCCGTTGCACATCGCCCAGCCTTTCGGGGCGAAGTTAAACGAGACGATCTTTACTTCTGCTAAAAACGGTTCGGCCATGACGTACTCCTATGAGCTCAAAAGCGCCAATAAAGCAGAGACACACCCCCGCACCATCGCGGGAGGGAACTCGAAACAGGGAAAGGGCAGAGCCAGAAGGCTACTTCTGGCTCTGCCGTCGGCAGGATATTACGGGGTGTAGGTATCCGCCGAGCAGTTGGCCGGGGTGACCGAGTTGGTGGTCGAGAACGAGATGGGCGTCGTGCCGTTGTTGTCGGCGGACAGTGCAGCCGAGGCCGAGCCGTCGTTGCCAGCCGTAAACGGCGTCAAGCTCTCCATCTGGATCTGCCCTTGCCCGGGGGTGCTGGTGTGGCGGAAGCGGATGCGGCTTGTGGATGTCCCCAAAGCAGGCGGTGTCCCGGGCGTCGCCCCGAAGTTGCCGGTCACGCGCATACAGCCACGATTGTAGTCACCGAACGAGACGTTCATCGCATGGACGCCAGACCCACTCGGGCCGGTCGTGAACGAGTTGTTCATCAAAGCAACGTCGTGCAGGTGGTTGTCTGAGGAATTGAGCGAGGAGTTACCGAGCACGTTGATGCCGTGGTTGAAGTGGTTGCGGATGATGTTGCCTTCCGCACGCACCCGCGTGGTCGAGCTACCGGCGTTTGCCCCGTTCGACTCGATAGCGATGCCGTTGCTGGCTCGCGAGTCGGCGACGGTGTTGTTGCGGATGATGCCCTGCAACGTGGTGTTCGGGCCACCACCACGCACCAACACGATACCACCAGTCCCTTGGAAATCGTCCCCGTCGGTGTCATCTCCGTCGGCGGTGTCGCCGAAGACATTGTTCTCGATTAGGAAGGTGAGGGTATTGCCCGAGCCGCCACTGATGCCGAACAAGCGCACGCCGTTGTCGGTGTCGTCTAGGTTACCCGCGTAGGGCGTCGGGTCGAAGAAGCTGTTGCGGACGGTCACATTGAGGTTGGTGGTGCCTTCCCGCGCCGCATCGATGCCGACTTGGGTCATGTCGTCAAACGTGACGTTATCGACCACCACGGTCATCGTGCCCGTGCCGTCGGCGCGCAACAGCAACCCGTGGCCACCGCACCCGATACCACTGCAATAGGTGTGCTCGTCACCCTCGTTGAAGAGGCTGTTTTGGACGGTCAGGTTGACGTTGCCGCTGAAGTTTTCGAGGTACAGGCCGTTCTCGGCGAAGGTGGTGAACGTCGAGTTGTCGATCAAGACCGTGCCGGTCAGGTTAGCGCCCGTGCCGTCCTTGAAGTTCAAGGCGTGCTCGTTGTCGGCGTCACCGGCCAACACAATGTCCACGTTGTCCAGCGTCAGATTGTTGACGACTTGGCCGTCGAGGGCGTGGTTGTCGGTATTGTTGATTTGCAGGTCGTTGAGGACGATATTGTTGGCTGTCCGAATCAAGAAGGCGTGATTGGTCATGTTGGTGAACGTGCCGCCCGCCCCGTTAGTGTGGGTGTTGGCGTCGCCGTCGCCGCTGATGGTGAAGCCGCCGGTGGCATTGGTCAGCACCACACCGCTGTTCGCGCCCGAGGTTGGTCAAGCCGGTCACGGTGAAGGAGCCGCTGGTGTTGCTCAGGCGGACGCCGTGCGCGCCTGCGCCGGTGTTGGTGATGGTGTTGAACGTCAGGTTGAGGGATTGCGCGTTGGTCGGGGTGATGCTGATGGCCGTGGCGGCACCGTTCACGTTGACGATGCTGCCGCCGCTGGACGAGAGCGAACCCGGGGAGCCGTTGGTATAGGCCACGTCGATCGCGGGCACACCATCGGTAAAGACTTGGACGTTGCCGAGCGCGACCGCGCCAGAGTTGTTGACCAACGTCAAGGGTGTGGCGGTGTGGCGCGCCGCCCCCGTGCCGAGGTTGAGCACGCTAAACGTGACCGGACGAAGGTTGGTGCTGACGCGCACCCCGCTCGAGGCGTTGGTGGCGGTCACGATGCCGCCGAAGCTGGCGGCGCCCGGGCTGACCATCGACTCGATGTTGACGGCGCGACCGGTGGTGTTCTTGGTCACCGAGCCGTCATAGGTCAGGTTGATGCCGCCGCCGCTGATGAACACCACGTCGTTGCTTGCGCCCGCCGTGCTGGTCAAAGTGCCACCGGAGGCGGTGACCGTGCCGCTGCAACTGGTGAACGAGACGCCAGTTGCGCCGCCCGAGGCGGTCAGGGTGGTGAAGGCCAAGTTGGTGGCGCCGCTGGTGCAGATGACGCCCGCCCCCGCCGTGGTCGCTAGGGTGCTGGTGCTGTTGCTCACCGTCACCGCCGCGTTGTTGACCAAGATACCGGTGGTGCCGCCGACCGAGTTCAGGGTCGCCATGGTCAACAAGAAGCCGCTGGCCGACGCGCTGTTGACGCGGATGGCCTCGGTGGTCGGGGCGTTGACGGTGGTCGTGCCGGTCACGGTAACATCGTTGTTGCCGACCGGATTGTCGATCGAGATGCC
>JALONY010000424.1 GCA_025454715.1 Anaerolineae bacterium | reverse complement strand
CGCCGGACTTCAAAATGGGGTTCTTGGGCGGGTGCGGCGCGTCGCTCGAATCCCTCGCCCCCGAAAACGGGCTGAGCGGGCGCAGCGCGCTGTGCCCCTACGGGCATGTGGAATGGGGGTGTAAGACGAAACCCACGCATGGACGAACAAATACAGCGCCGGAGATAAGGTGTTAACGAGGGTACCCCACAGCCCCTTGTGGGCTTGTTCTTCTGTAGCTGGGTGCTTTAGCGCCCAGCGGCCACCGACGGCCAACTGCACCGCCCCCGATTTCATTTTAGGATACGTTTATCGAATCGTGGTTCTTGGTGTTTGACCGTACCCCTGCGGTTAGGTACACTTATCCCGTTTTAGATGGGCGCTGCTGGCCAGCGCAAGTAGTTTGAGGTGAGGACACCGCAATGGCACGACTCACGAAAGAGACGCTCCTCGAGTGGTATCGGCAAATGACGCTGATTCGCCAATTCGAGACGCGCTGCGACGAGCTGTATCAAGACAAGAAAATCACCGGCGTGTACATGCACTTGTACAGCGGCCACGAGGCCACCGGTGTCGGGGCGCTGGCGGCGCTGGGGGATTCGCGGGGTGCACCCCAACCCCATCATGGCCGAGATGATGGGCAAGAAGACCGGCGTGAGCGGCGGTAAGGGCGGCAGTATGCACATCGCCAGCCGCGCCCACAACATGTGGGGTGGCTATGCCATCGTCGGCGGCCACTTGCCGTTGGCGGCGGGCATCGCGTTTGCCAGCCAATACAACGATCGCAAGGAAGTGACCATCAGCTTCATCGGCGACGGCGCGACCAATAACGGCTATTTCCACGAGGCCGTCAACATGTCGGGCGTGTGGAAGCTGCCGGTGGTTTGGATCATCGAGAACAACTTCGTGGCGATGGGCACGCGCATCGAGGACAGCACCGCCCAAACCGAGCTGCACCACCGTGCGCTGGGCTACGGCATCAAGGACGGCGGGCGCATCGACGGGCAAGACGTGTTCGCGGTCTACGACTCGGTCAGTGAGGCGGTCGAGTACGCCCGTGCGGGCAATGGCCCCGTCCTGATTGAGTCCATCACCTACCGCTACAAGGGGCACGGCGTCAGCGATAAGAGCTACGATAAGCGCTTCGCCGACGAGCTGGCCGAATGGCGCGACAAGAAAGACCCGATCGAGCTGCTGCGCCGCGAGCTACAAAAGAAGTACAAGGGCATCGACGCCGATTTGGCGAAAATCGACGCCGCGTGCCAAGCCGCCGTGGACGAGGCTACCGAGTTTGCGCTCAAGAGCCCCGACCCGACCTATGAAGACCTGATTAACAACGTGTACGTCGAGGAATAGCACACGATGGCTGCAAAAAATATTGCGATGCGCGAGGCGCTCCGCAACGCCCTGCGCGAGGAAATGTTGCGCGATGAGCGCGTGTTCGTGATGGGCGAGGAAGTCGGCGTCTGGCAAGGCACGCACCGCGTCACACAGGGCTTGCTGGCCGAGTTCGGCGCCAAGCGCGTCAAGGACACCCCCATCAGCGAGATGGCGATTGCCGGCCTCGCGGTCGGCGCGGCCATGGCGGGCTTGCGCCCGGTGGCCGAGATGATGACGATCAACTTCGCGTTTTTGGCGTTGGATGCCATCGTCAACCACGCCGCCAAGATTCACTACATGTTCGACGGCCAGTTCCGCGTGCCGTTGGTCATCCGCGCCGCGTCGGGCTGGGGCAACCAAGCCACCGCCACGCACAGCCACACCCCCGAGCCGATTTTCGCGCACTTCCCGGGCATGTGGGTGGCCACCCCCTCGACCCCCAACGATGCCTACGGCATGTTGAAGGCGTCCATCCGCAGCGAGAACCCGGTCTTGTTCAGCGAGAGCATCGCCTTGTACTCGCGCCCGGGGCCGGTGGTCGATGACCCCGACTTCGTGTTGCCGATCGGCAAGGGCGACATCAAGCGCGAGGGCAAGCACGTCACGCTGGTGGCCTATGCCCGTGGCGTGGAGTGGGCGCTACAGGCCGCCACCGAGCTGGCCAAAGAGGGCATCGAGGCCGAGGTGGTCGATATGCGCTGGTTGCGCCCGCTCGACATCGACCTCGTGCTGGAGAGCTTCAAGAAGACCAACCGGTGCGTCATCGTCGAGGAAAGCTTGCCGATGTACAGCTTCGGCAGTGAAATCGCCGCGCAGATTCAGGAAAAGGCGTTCGACTACATGGACGCGCCCATCAAGCGCGTGAGCGCCATGGACGTGCCGTTGCCCTTCGCCAAGGATATCGAGCTGATGGCGCTGCCCAACGCGCAGAAGGTCATCGACGCCGTGAAGGAGATTCTGTAAATCATGACCGACATCACCCTGAGCATGGACGGCCTGCTGCTGAATTGGCTCAAGCAGGTCGGTGATAGCGTCAAGAAAGGCGACATCGTCGCCGAGTTCGAGGCCGATAAGGCCACGGTCGAGGTCGAGGCACCGGCGGACGGCGTGCTGGGCGCGCTGTTGGCCGAGGTCGGTAGCGAGCTGAAGGCCGGTACGGTCATCGCCAAGCTGGGCGGTGCCGCCGAGGCCGCGCC
>JALONY010000058.1 GCA_025454715.1 Anaerolineae bacterium | reverse complement strand
GGCTCGTCGTGGTGGCTGCCCTGATACCACGCGCCATCACTGCGCTCCGTCCAGTTGTACGGCTCGGCGCAGGTCACCTCATCGACGAGGTTGGCGCCCGACATGTCCAACGACGTGCGGGCGGCCTCGACCAGCGCCTGCGAGTCGAGGGCGGCCTCGCCGTGGGCGATGGCGGCGCGCATCACGCCCGCATCGCGCAATTTACGCACCAGCGCACGGGTCGAGACCTCGCTCAGGCCAATCACGCCCTGCTCGCGCAGGTAGCCGTCGAGGTCACCACGGTTGCGCCAGTTGCTCACGATTGGGCTGAGGGCGCGCACCACGAAGCCCGACACCCACACCTTCTCCGACTCGGTGTCCTCGAGGTTGACGCCGGTGTTGCCGACGTGCGGCACGGTCATCGTCACGATCTGGCGGTGATAGGACGGGTCGGTCAGGATTTCCTGATAGCCCGTCATCGAGGTATTGAACACGACCTCGCCGGTCTGGACGCCTTGCGCGCCGAAACCGACCCCCGGAAACAGCGTTCCGTCTTCTAGAGCCAAGAGACCTTGCATGTGTCTGCCCCCGCAGCATGATTGTACAGACCCGTTCACACCGCCCATGGCCTGCTTGACGGCAAGCGCGGGGCGGGTTTAGGATGCAGGGGACTATTATAGCGAGAGTGACGGCGATGATAGAAGTCGAAAACCTGTGCAGGCGCTACGGTTCGGCAACGGCGCTGGATGGCGTGAGCTTTGCGGCGCAATCCGGCGAGGTGGTCGGGTTGTTGGGGCCCAACGGCGCGGGCAAGACCACCACCATGCGAATCTTGACCGGCTTCATGCCCCCGACCAGCGGGCGCGCCCGCATCGACGGGCACGACGTGGTCGAGGACTCGCTGGCGGCGCGTGCCAAGGTGGGCTACTTGCCCGAGCGCACCCCGCTCTACCCCGATATGACGGTGGAGGGGTGCGTGACCTTCTGGGCGGAATTGCGCGGGGTCAAGAAGCCGCGCCCCGCCGCGCACGAGGCGCTCCGCAAGGTCGATTTGTTCGGGCGGCGGCAATCGTTGGTGCGCAGCCTGTCGAAAGGGATGCGCCAACGCTTGGGCTTGGCGCAGGCGCTGGTGCACAACCCGCCGGTGGTCATCCTCGACGAGCCGACCATCGGCATCGACCCCGCCCAAGTCATCGAGGTGCGCCAGACCGTCAAGGCGCTGGGCAAGGAGCATACCGTGCTGTTCAGCACCCACATCCTGACCGAGGCCGAGCAAGTGTGCGACCGCGTGGTCATCCTCAACTTGGGGCGGGTGGCCGCCGAGGGCACGCCCGACTCGCTCCGCAAGACCTTGTTCTCCGGCGACCGTGTGGCCGTGCAGGTGCAGGGCTTATCGCCCGAGGCCGCGCTCAAGGCGTTGCGCGCCGCGACGGGTGTGGCGCAGGCCGAGCCGGACGGCGTGGGCTTTGTGGTGCGCGGCAAGACCGGCGTGGATGTGCGCCCGCACGTCGCCGGTGCGGTGCAGCGGGCGGGCGGCCTCGTCATCGAGCTCCGCCCAATCGAGCTGACCCTAGAGGACATCTTCCTCAACCTCGTCGGCAAAGGGGGCAACTAGGCCATGCGCGGCATCGGCATCGTGTTCCGGCGCGAGATGGCGGCCTATTTCACCTCGCCCATCGCCTACTTGATTGCGGCGGCCTTCTTGTTGGTCACCGGCCTCGTCTTCAACACCAACCTGACGCTGAGCGTCACCCAGCGACCGGTCAACCCTGTGCCCAACGCGCTGGCGTTTTTCTTGATTTTCTTCGGCCCCGTGCTGACGATGCGCCTGCTGGCCGAGGAAGCCCGCGAGGGCACCCTCGAGTTGCTGCTGACCGCGCCCATCAACGAGCGCGCCATCGTGTTCGGCAAGTTTTTGAGCGCGTGGGCGTATTTTACGTTGCTGTTGCTGCTCACGCTGGTCTATCAGGTGATTTTGGTGGCCGTCGCACGCCCCGAGGTCGGGCAGGCCGTCAGCGCCTACATCGGGATTTGGCTGTATGGTGGGGCGGTGCTGGCCATCGGCTTGTTCTTCTCGGCCATGACCGACAGCCAAGTGTTGGCCGCCTTCTTGAGCGTGGCCGCCCTGACGCTGTTGTATCTGGGCGAGCAAGCAGGGCAAATCGTCGCCAACCTCGACCTCGCCAACCTCATCCGCACCCTGACGTTGCCCGGCCACTATACCGGCTCATTCGCGGTCGGCCTCATCCGTTTCGAGGATTTCGTGTTCTTCTCCGGCGTGATTGTGGTGATGCTGTACGTGGCATTGCGGGCGCTGGAAGCGCGGCGCACCGGCGGCGCGGGCTGGCAAGGGCGCGGGGTGCGCTCGCTGATTGGGAGCGCGCTGGGGGTGGCGTTTTTGCTGACGGTGGTCAGCGGGGTGTATGCGGCCTCGGCCAACGCCGCCCTCACGCTGGATATGACCGAGAGCCGCCAATACTCGCTCTCGCGTGAGACGTTGACGGTGCTCCAGCGCGTCAAGGAGTTCGGCCAGCCCATCCGCATCACCGGCTTTTATAGCCCCAACGCCCTGACCTTCCGCCAGCTCGACGACGCCATCGCCCGCCTGTACGAGGAAGAGACCGACGGCCTGATTAGCCGCGAGTACTTCGACCCCAACGAGAACCGCACCTATTCGGAGCGCTTCAACCTGCAAATCGACGGGGAGCTGTTCGTCAGCTACCTCGACGCCAACGGCGAGGTCGATTTCTCGACCGTGCGGCGCGTGACCGCCGAGAACAGCCAAGAGCGCAACCTGACCAACGCCATCCTGCGCCTACTGGACATCAACCGCTTCGAGGTCGCGTTCGAGGTCGGCAGTAGCGACATCGTGCCCGATGATTCCAGCGCGGCGGGCTATTCGGGCATCATCGACGGCCTCGAGGCCAACGGCATCGAGACGTTCGGCATCAACCTCAACCAATTGGCCATCGACGGGCAAGACGTGCCCAACACAGTCACCACCCTGATGCTGCTGCAAATGCGTGAGCCGCTGTCGGCGGGGGCGGTGCAGGTGCTCGACCGCTATTTTGCCCGTGGTGGGCGGGCGTTCGTGTTCGCCGATGCCGATTACGGCGCGTCGCCGTTCTTGAGCGAGTCCGACCCGTTCAACGCCTACCTGTGGGAGCGTTTCGGGGTGCGGATGCGTGACGCGGTGGTCATCGACGCGCTCTCCAACGCGGGCACCGAGCTGGACGTATTGAGCTATGCCGTCTCGGACGGCTCGACCATCACGGCGCGCCTGAACGACCCCGAAAACCCGTTCTCGCGGGCGTTGTTTCGCGTGGCGCGGGCGGTACAAATCGACCCAGAGCCGCCGGTGCAAAACGGGATGGTGGTGGCCACCTCGCCCGAGAGCTACGGCGAGACCGACCTGACGCTGTTGGGGCAGTCCAGCCGCTACGCTTTCGAGGTGAGCGAGGACATCGCGGGGCCGCTCAACCTCGCGGCGTGGGCCAACGACACGCGCACCGGTGCGCGCCTCGTGCTGGTGGGCGATCAGAACTTCTTGTCCAACGGCCTCGTCCAGAACCCCGAGGGCAACGGCATCCTGTTCACCGACGCCATCACGTGGCTGACCGGCTTTGGCGAGAGCGTGATTTTCGCGCCACAAGCCCGCGCCAGCAACCTGCCGACCGTGTTCATCAGCACGCAAGACCTCGATAACATCGCGCTCATCACCACCCTACTGCTGCCGGGGGCGGTGCTGCTGCTGGGCGTGGGCATCCGGTGGTGGCGCGGGCGTCGGTGAGTGGGGGTGGCAAGTGCTATAATCTCACCCTGTACCGTGCAACAGTTACAGCCCAAAAGGTGGGAAAAAAACAGCATGTCCGTCGATTATGTGGCTCGCCGCAAAAAACTAGAATCACTCGAAGGGGTCGAGGTCGTAGCGTTGGTGCCGGGCGCCAACCTGACCTATTACACCGGCCTACATTTTCACGCCTCGGAGCGCCCGCTCATCGCGTTGGTCGCGGGGGGTGACCTCGCGTTCATCGTGCCCGCCCTCGAGGTCGGCGTGATTGAAAAACACGGCGTGCAGGGCGAGATGTTCGTGTGGACGGACAAGGACGGCTATCAAGGCGCGTTCGACGCGGCGGTACGTCAGCTCGGACTGACCGGCGGGCGCTTGGGGGTGGACGACAACACCATGCGCTTGTTCGAGGAGCGCGCCTTCCTCAAGGCCGACCCGACCCTCCAGACCATCGAGGTCGGTCAAGCGCTGCTGGGCATCCGCGCCATCAAAGACGCCGACGAAATCGCGGTCTTGCGCGATTCGATCGGGCGGACGCAAGACGCGCTGGACGCGCTGTTGGACTGGGTGCAGGTCGGGCACACCGAGCGCGAAATCGGGCGCAAGCTGGACGAGTTGTTGATTGCCTACGGTTGCCAAAAAGTGTCGTTCAACGCGCTGGTGCAGAGCGGCGAAAACAGCGCCTTCCCTCACGGGGCGGTCAGCGACCGTGCGCTGCAAGACGGCGATTTGCTACTGATTGACTGGGGCGGCCAAAGCGGCGACTACCCCGCCGACCTGACGCGCACGTTCGTGGTCGGGACGCCGACCGACGCGCAACGCAAGATTCACGAGACGGTGCTGGCGGCCAACCGCGCCGCGGTCAAGGCGGCCAAGCCCGGCGTGCCGTGCGGCGCGGTGGACAAGGCGGCGCGTGACGTGATTGAGGCGGCGGGCTACGGCGAATATTTCATGCACCGCACCGGCCACGGCTTGGGCTTGGAAATCCACGAATTGCCGCAGATGGCCAGTGGGGTCGAGGCGGTCTTGCAGCCCGGCATGGTGTTCACCATCGAGCCCGGCATTTACGTGCCCGGGGTGGGCGGCGTGCGGATTGAGGACAACGTGGTCGTGACCGACAGCGGCGTCGAGGTGCTGTCGTCGTTCCGGCGCGATTGGAAACTGCGCTAACCCCGCACCCCCTACAAGACAACGCCCCTCGCTCATGTTGTGGCGAGGGGCTAAACTCCCAGCAGGATTGAGCGCCCCCCCGCCCGGCTCACTCGCGCTCGGCCAGTAGCCACGACCACGAGCGCCACGTCATCAAGGCCGCCAGCCCGATACCCACCGACAGCAGTACCGCCGACGGCACGGCCAACGCGGGCACCCCCACCATCGCCAGCACCCGCCCGACCGACGCCAAACCGACCAGCCCCGCCGCGGCATAGTACCCGTGATGGTATTGCTGGCCTTGCAAGATGGTGTGCATCCGCTGCCCAAAGCGCCCAATCATCCAGATGCAGACGGCGATGGCCGCCGAGCCCAAAGCGCTGACGCCCACGCCCAGCAAGACCGGCACCGCCAACCATGCCGGTGCGCTGGGCGGGCTGGTGGTCAAGGGTGCCGACATCATCCAGCGGTATAACCGCCCGACCACCGCCAGCAAGACCGCCCCCGCTAGGGCGTAAAACACCCCAGCGGCGGGGTCGCCCGGGGCACCGACGTTGGCCTCGCGCACGGTGGCCACCGCGTACAGCAGGAGCGGCACGCTCAGCAATTGCCAATGGGTGGCGCGCCCCGAAAAGCGCGCATAGAACCGCCCAATCAACATGGTGACCGTCAGGACGAACGCCAACGGGAACCACGAAAACAAGATGAGGGCTTGATAGGCGGTAATCTCGCGCATGGTCGGGGCGCTCCTCGGCGTTAGCCCTTCAGCTTTTGGTCTTCACGCATGTGGCAGACCTTGTATTTTTTGCCACTGCCGCACCAGCACGGCTCGTTGGGCCCCGGGCGCTTGATGGCGCGCACCGGTTGCGGCTTTTCGGGCGCACGCCCCGCGGCGGTGGCTTGTTGACCGGCGCGGGCGCTGGGGGCGGCCACGGTTGCACCGGCAGGCGCGGCCAGCGCAGGGGCAGCCGCCCGCCCAAGCTGCACGTTGGAGGTGCGGCGCAACGGCAGTTCTTGGCGCACTTGGGCATAGAACAAGATTTTGAGCGCTTGCTCGCGGATGCGCGCTTCCATCTCGTCGAACATCGAGAACGACTCGCGCTTGTACTCGACCAGCGGGTCACGCTGGGCGATGCTGACGAGGCCGATGCCCTCGCGCAGCATATCGAGGTCGGTCAGGTGGCGTTGCCATTGCGTATCGATGGCCGTCAGCATGACTTGGCGCTCGAAACGCACCATGTTGGCGCCCATCTCGGCGGCGCGCTTGTCATAGGCGGCCTCGGCGGCGGCCAACAGCGCGGCGCGCACCGCGTCACGGTCTTCACCCGCTTCAATCAAGGCGTCGAGGGTCTCTTCCTTGGGGGCGGGGAACACCGTCAGGACTTGGTGATAGAGCTGCTCCTCGTCGATGGCGCTGTTGGGCTCGAAGTAATCCTCCAGCAAGGCATCGACCGCCTCGCCAATCATCTTGAAGTAGTCCTCGCGCAGCGGCTCGCTACCCTTCAGGATTTGGCGGCGGCGGGTGTAAATCAGGTCACGCTGGCGGTTGACCACGTCGTCATAATCCTTGACGCGCTTGCGCGTGTCGAAGTAATAGCCCTCGACGCGCACCTGCGCTTGTTGAATCATGCGCGAAATCAGCGGGTGCTCGATCGGCTCGTCCTCAGGCAATTTCGCCCAGTTCATCACCCCGCGCATCCGCTCGCCCCCGAAGCGCCGCACGAGGTCATCGTCGATGCTCAGGAAGAAGCGCGTCTCGCCCGGGTCGCCTTGACGCCCCGACCGACCGCGCAATTGGTTGTCGATGCGGCGCGCCTCGTGGCGCTCGGTGCCCAGCACGAACAAGCCGCCTTCTTCCAAGACCTTGGCACGGTCGGCCTCGGTCTGGGCACGCGCCTCGGCCAGCGCGGCCTGCCACTCCTCGGGGCTGATTTGCGTCAGGTCTTTGCTGCTGGCTTGCAATTTTTGGCGGGCGAGGCCGTCGGGGTTGCCGCCCAGCAAAATATCGACACCACGACCGGCCATGTTGGTGGCGATGGTGACCGCGCCCGGGCGACCGGCTTGGGCGATGATGACCGCCTCGCGCTCGTGTTGCTTGGCGTTGAGCACCTCGGCGCGGATTCCGGCAGTCTTGAGGCGCTGGGCGAGGCGCTCGCTGGTCTCGATGGTGGTCGTGCCGATCAGGATCGGTTGCCCCTTCTCGTTGCGCGCCTTGATTTCGCCCACGATCGCCTCGAACTTGGCCTTTTCGTTGACGAAGATTTGGTCTTCATTGTCTTGGCGCTGGGTCGGCAGGTTGGTCGGGATGGCCACCACGTCGAGGCTGTAGATTTTCATCAACTCCTCGGCCTCGGTCATCGCCGTACCGGTCATGCCGGCCAGCTTGGCGTACATCAAGAAGAAGTTTTGGAAGGTGATGGTCGCCAGCGTCAGGTTCTCGCGCCGGATTTCGACCCCTTCTTTGGCCTCGATGGCTTGGTGCAAGCCTTCGCTGAAACGGCGGCCATACATCAAGCGACCGGTGAACTCATCGACGATGATGATTTGGCCGTCCTGCACCACATATTCCTTGTCTTTGTGATACAAGGCGTGGGCGCGCAAGCAGTTATCGAGGTAAGGCACCTTGTCGGCCTCTTGCGCGTTATACAGGTCGTCGATGCCCAGCATCCCTTCCACGCGGTCAACACCGGCATCGGTCAGGTAGACGAGGCGGTCTTTGTGGTCGATGACGTAATCGCCGTCGGGCGCTTCATCGGCCACCGAGGCGTCGCTGCTGGGCTTCAGCTTCTTGACCAACTGCGCGAACCGCCCGTACAAATCGCTGGGCTTGTCGGCTTGGCCGCTGATGATGAGCGGGGTACGCGCCTCGTCAATCAGGATGTTATCGACCTCGTCCACGATGGCGAAGAACAGGCCGCGTTGCTGCACCAGCTGGCGCTCGTCCATGGCCATGTTGTCGCGCAGGTAGTCGAAGCCGTACTCGTTGTTGGTGCCATAGGTGATGTCGGCGGCGTAGGCCTCGACGCGGCTGCACGGGCGCAGGTTTTGGTAGCGGGCGTCGGCGCTGGCGAAGCGCGTATCGAACACGAACGACGACATGGCGGGGTCGTTGCCGATGTTTTGGATGACCGCGCACGACATGCCCAAGAAATCGTAAATCGGGCCCATCGCCTGCAAGCCGACCTTGCTGAGGTAGTCGTTGGGGGTGACGAGGTGCACGCCGCGCCCGGCCAGCGCGTTGAGGTAAATCGGCAGGGTAGCCGTCAGGGTCTTGCCCTCACCGGTCTTCATCTCGGCCACGCGCCCCTCGTGTAGCACCATGCCGCCGATGAGCTGCACGTCATAGGGGCGTTGCCCAATCACGCGGCGGGCGGCCTCGCGCACGACCGCAAACGCCTCTTCCAGCACCTCGTTGAGGGCTTCTTCGAGGTAGCGATGCTCGCGCTTGGGGTCGGGGGTGGCGTTCTTGGGGGCGTCGGCGCGGCGCTTCTCGAAGCTGGCGGCGACCTTGGCGCGCAGGTCTTGGGTCTTGGCGCGCAATTGCGCGTCGTTCAGGGCTTGTAGGGCGGGCTCGAGGGCGTTGATTTTCTCGACCCGTTGCCGATAGGCCGTCAGGATACGGTCGGATGGGTTACCGAAAATCTTGTTCAGGAAAGTGCGGATAGGGTTGGCCATACGTCCTTCTTCGCTGGTCTGCGGACGGGGAAAGTCGGGTGGGTGCGGAACGATACGACGCCAGTATACCACGCCAAAACCCGCGCCTTCTGTAAGCGCTGTATATGCGTCGTGTATGCGTCGTGTCGGAAGGTTCAGGCGCGCCCAAACGCAAACCGCCGCCCAGCGGGTGGGCGGCGGCGCGTGTTGGGGAGTGGAGGTGGCGGGTTCTGCCCCCCGCGTCCAACGGCTTCGAATACGAGCATCTTCACAAGCTTGGCTCACCGTTGACATTCGCCGCCCACGACCTCGGCAAGCACAGGTGTGGGAAACTAGTCGATGGGGTCTTTGGCTGCCCGTATCGGCGTCAGGGCTGCCGCACACACATCATTTATGACGCTCTGACCCCCTCAGGATGGCGACTGAAGTGGAGAACGGCTGCCCACTCTGGGGCAGCGACTTATGCATTAACCGCGATTAGGCGGCGTAGGCGTAAGCCGGGCGAGTGTTGTTGGCACTCATTATGTGCCTATTTTTACGTGGCCGTAGGCTCCACGGCTTGCAACCCGTACTCAGCCCCCGCTGTCGAAGCTGATTCACCCCCGTTTGGGCGAGGTCTGCGGAGACCCTCGTACACCCATCAGTATACGCCGGTTTCGATGCGGTGTAAACCGCCCGTGATTGGGGGTTAACCGTTTTCGGGCGGGCGCGGGGTGTGGTATAGCCACCAAAAGCTGGCCGCTGGGTAGCAGTCTTGCAGTTGCGCGTCCCACACGAACCGGCTGGGCGCGACATACGAGCGCAAACGCCCGTCGGTCGCGCGCGCCAGCTTACGCAGGTCGGTGATGTCCACGTTCAGGTCGGCCAAGGCCGTCAGGCACTCCTCGGCGAGGGTGCGGCGCAACGCCTCGGGGCCATAAATCTTGCTGGCCTGTTGCGGGTCTTTGGCCTCCTCAAAAAACGGGCGCATCGCGTCGAGGCGGCTCTTGGCCTCGCGCTTCAGCTT
>JALONY010000423.1 GCA_025454715.1 Anaerolineae bacterium | reverse complement strand
GAGACCATCCCCGCCGCCAAGCTGGATGAGGTCGTCTTCCGCATCCTCGACACCGGCCCGCAATTCGACGCCTTCCAAGCCGGTGAGTTGCAGGTCAGCGAAGTCGAGTCGAGCATCATCCCGCTCATCCAGTCCGACCCCGCGCTGGCCGCCCAATACAACGCCGCCCCGGGCTCGTGCACCTATTACTACGGCTTCAACGTCCGCCAAGCGCCGTTCGATGACCCGCGCATGGTGCGCGCCTTCAGCGCCGCCATCGACCGTGAGTCGTTGACCGCCAACGTGACCCAAGCCGGTGAAATCCCCGCCTATGTGTTCGCCCTGCCCTCGATGCAAGCCGCCCCGCAACAGGCCGACTTCATCGACCAACTGGTGACCTACAACCCCGAGTACGCCAAGGCGCAGCTCGACGAATACCTGACCGAGATGGGCATGACCGCCGCTGACCTGAACCTGACGTTGCTGTTCAACAACAGCGCGTTGCACCAGTCGGTGGCCGAGGCCATTCAGGCCATGTGGGCCGACACCTTGGGTGTGACCGTGACGCTGGCCGCGCAAGAGTTCGGTGTGTACCTCGAGTCGCGCCGCGATGCGGACATCTGGCGCGGTGCGTGGTGCTTCGACTACCCCGATGCCAACAACTGGTACTACGACGTGTTCCACAGCTCGGTTGACCCCGACAACGGCTTCGCCAACGCCGAGTACGACGAGCTGGTCGTGGCCGCTGGTTCCGCCGCCACCCTCGAGGAGCGCGTCGCCCTGTACCAACAGGCCGAGGTCATCCTGAGCAACACCGATGCCTCGATCGCCCCGATTTACTACTACGTCACCGACGACATCACCGCGCCGGGCGTGGAGCGCACCAACAGCATCATCAGCCGCGAATACTACGAGAAGTGGGACATCGTCGGCCAATAAGACCGGCTGATTGACATCCCGTTTCGCCCCCTCCCTTCGGCCTCGAGGGGAGGGGGTTTTATCATCCCGTTTTGTCTGGCCGGTTTCTTAGAGTGGGGCATTTTGCGATGGGTCAATATATCATCCGGCGCGTTTTGTGGATGTTGGTCGCCTTGTTCGCCATTTCGGTGGTCACGTTCCTGCTGATGCGCCTCGTCCCGGGTGGCCCCTTCAACAGCGAGCGCGGCATCCCCGAGGCGGTCAAGCGCAACCTCGAGGCGCGCTACAACCTGAACGCACCGCTCACCGAGCAATACCTCGATTACATGGGCGGGCTGGTCGTCCCTCGGGTCACCGATGGCGAATGGAAGCAATCGCAAATCGAGCATTACCTCGCCTTGCGCTGGATGAACTTCGGCCCGTCGCTGAAGTCGCCCAACCGCACCGTGACGGCCATCGTGGCCGAGAGCTTGCCCGCCTCGGTGCAGCTCGGGTTTGCGGCCATCCTGATTGCGTTGGCCATCGGCATCCCGATCGGGACGATTGCGGCTTTGCGCCAAAACACGGCGTGGGACTACGCCAGCATGGCCATCGCGGTGGCGGGCGTCAGCGTGCCGTCCATCATCTCGGCACCGTTGCTGAAATATATTTTCGCCGTCAACCTCAAGATTTTGCCGTCTAGCGGCTGGGGCGGCTGGGAGCACATCATCTTGCCCGCCTTCGCGCTCGGCTTCATCGAGTCGGCGTTGATTGCCCGCCTGACCCGCGCCAGCTTGTTGCAGGTGCTGCGCGAGGATTACATCCGCACCGCCCGCAGCAAGGGCTTGCCGGAGCGGTTCGTGATTGGCTGGCACGCCATGAAGAACTCCCTGATTCCGGTGGTGACGGTGATTGGCCCGTTGGCCGCCGCGTTGCTGACCGGCACGTTCGTGGTCGAGACCATCTTCGGCATCCCCGGGCTGGGGCGCTCGTTCGTGACCAGCATCGGCAACCGCGATTACCCGCTGATTATGGGCACGGTGATGCTGTTCGCCACGTTCGTGGTGATTGGCAATTTGCTGGTCGATATTACCTACGCGCTGCTCGACCCGCGCATCCGTTACGATTAGCCACGCAGGAGCACCCCGATGGCAGCGACCACCCAAGACCCCCGCCAAATCATCCGCCTCGGCGAGCGCGCCAAGGGCGAGAGCCTGTGGCAGAGCGCCGTCAAGCGCCTGCGCCGCAACGTGATGGCGATGTTCGGCCTCGTCATCATCCTGTTTTTCGTCTTGATGGCCATCTTTGCCGAGTTCATCGCGCCGTACCCGTTCGATAAGGGCACGCTGTCGGCCTCGAATTCTGCCCCGACGTGGGTCACGCAGGTCTTCACCAGCATGGTTCCGCAAGGCCAGCCCGGCGGCTTCGTCAAAATCGACGAGAATTACCCCTTGGGCGCAGACCGCATCGGGCGTGACCTGTTCAGCCGCATCGTGTATGGGGCGCGCATCTCGCTGATGGTGGCGTTCATCGGCCCGTTGGTCGCGCTCAGCATCGGGGTGACGCTCGGTTTGCTAGCCGGTTATTTTGGTGGCTGGGTCGATAACGTCATCATGCGCCTGACCGACATCGTGTACGCCTTCCCGACCCTGCTGTTCATCATCTTGCTGATGGCGTTCTTCAGGCCGAGCACCGGCGGACTCGAGGAAGGGACGTTCGCGGCCAACATCAGCGCCTTCGACCGCAGTACCGGCGGCATGTTCTTCATCTTCGTCGGCATCGGCATCACCAACTGGACGGGCATGGCGCGCCTGACCCGCGCCCAAGTGCTGAGCGTGCGCGAGCAAGAGTACGTGGTGGCGGCGCGGGCGCTGGGCGTCAAGGACTTCGGCATCATGCTCCGCCACGTGCTGCCCAACATCCTCGGTCCAATCATCGTGGCCGAGACGCTGGCCATCCCGCGCTACATCAGCACCGAGGCGTTTTTGAGCTTCATCGGCCTCGGCGTCAACCCGCCCACGCCCAGCTGGGGCAGCATGATTAGCGACGGGGCGCAACAGCTCAACATCTACCCCAACCAAGCGATTTTCCCCGCGCTGGCGCTGTTCTTGATCATGTTCGCCTTCAACTTCCTCGGCGACGGCCTGCGCGACGCGCTCGACCCGCGAATGCGCGGTAGCTAAAGCCCCGTTTGCGACACACTGCACAAGCCAAGCCCCGATAATCTCGGGGCTTTTGTGTTTGGCACGGATTGGCAAAAGCGCTTACCATTGCAAGAGATGGGCGTGCAATCGTGCGCCCGTGCCCAAGATGCCCAACAGGAGATGCCGCCCATGCGCCTGATGATGTCCGTGATGCTTGCCGCCCTCCTTTTGGCCGTTGCACCGGCCAGCGCCCAGCAA
>JALONY010000057.1 GCA_025454715.1 Anaerolineae bacterium | reverse complement strand
ACGCCCGTGGTGCGCCGTCCCAACGGGCGCAGCCCGCTGCGCCCCTACACGGTTTCGGGCGATTATACCAGCGCGCCGCCCGTCATTTCATCATGCGCTCGATCATCTGGAGCTGCATGAAGCGCGGGGTCAGCCGCAACGACCAAATCAAGAAGGCGTTGAGCCGCCCCGTCACGAAGCTGCGCCGACCGCGCAGCATCCCTGCGATGGACTGCGCCACCACCGCCTCGGAGGTCATCATCGACAGCCGCTGAAACCACGACGGCTTTTGCCCCGACACGTCCAAAAATTCGGTCTTGGTCACCCCGGGCGACACGCACGTGACCGTGACGCCCGTCCCGCGCAATTCGTGCGCCAGCGCATCGCTGAAATCCAGCACGTAGCTCTTGGTCGCGCCGTAGGCCGCATACAACGGCGACGGGGCGTAGCCACCAATCGAGGCGATGTTGACGATGTACCCGTGGCGGCGCTGGCGCATCTGCCCCGCGTACAGGTGGGATAGCTCGGTTAGGGTCAGCATGTTCAGGCGCAACATCTCGCCCACCCGCTCGGCGTCTTGCTCGAGGAACGCGCCATACATGCCGAAACCGGCGTTGTTGACCAAGATATCGACCGTCAAGCTGGCGGCCTGCAACCGCTCGAACAACCGCCGCCCCGCGCCCAGCTCGCTCAAGTCGAACGCCACCACCTCGACCCCGACATCGTGCTTGGCGCGCAACTCCGCCGCCAACGCCTGAAGCCGGTCTTCACGGCGCGCCACCAACACCAAGTGACAGCCCATCGCCGCCAATTGTCGGGCGAAGTCCGCCCCCAGCCCGCTGCTCGCGCCGGTAATCAACGCCCGTTGCCCCTGAAGCGATGTCATGTGTGAGTCACTTTCTGGTTTGTGAAAATAGATACGATAACTATATGTGAATTCAGTTTCACATTCAAGCACCCCGCCGGATTTCTAACACAACGCCGATACCCAGCAGGCCGCCGCCTGCACCCCCGCGAGGTTGCGCTCGAACTCGGTCTCGGTGGCGGTGGCCAATTCGACATCCGCCGCGGCGAGGCCGAGGCTGTTGACCCATGCGGGCGCGGTGCCGGTGACCGGATAGGCGCTGAAGCTCTCGCCGTAATCATACCCCGCGGCCTGCCCGACCGCCGCAGACAACGCCGCCGACCCCGCATCCCCGCCGCACGCCCCGCCATAGACGCCTGCCGCCGCCGCGTGATAGAACAAGCTGGCGGCGGGCTGAACCGCGGTAATCAAGTCGGCGAGGGCGCGGGTTTCCGGCTCGCTGAGCGGGGCGTCGCCCGCGCTCACCACCTGATCGCGAAAGTACGCCTCGCGTTGCCAGCCACACGGCCAGTTGCGGTTGAGGTCTACGCCGTTGGCGTTGAAGCGCCCCTCGATGACGCGCCCCCGCGCCACCCCGTCGGGGTTGAGCATCGGCACCACCCACAACGACACATCGGCGGGCAGGGACTCGGGCTGAGCGCGATAATGCGCGACGAGTTCGCTCATCAACGCGGCGGTGTTGCTCTCGAACCCGCCGTGCACCGCCCCGACCAGCAACACGGCGCGCTCGCCCGCCCCGATGCGGTAGACGGTCAGGTCGCGCCCCTCGGCGGATTGGCCGAACACCCGCTCGGCCTCTGGCGTCGCAGATGGGGCGGGGGTCGGGCTGGCCAACGGGGTCAGGGTCGGGGCTGGGCTGGGGGTGTGGGTCGGGATGAGCGTGATGGCCGAGGCGACGCGGCGGGTGGGCAACGGGGCGGGGGTGGCGGGCGCAAAGGTCGGGAAGGTGGTCGGGAGCGGGACGACCTCGGCGGGTGCGGGTTGGCACGCGGCGCAAAACAACAGTAAGATTAAAGAGAACGGTTTCAGCGGGCGCATCGGGCGGAGAATCCAAACATGGTAAAGCGTTATCGGTTGGGCATGATTGTACTGGCGTTGCTAAGCGCTTTCATCCTCGGGGCGTGCCAGCCCGCCGCGGAGGAGCCACTGCCGACGCTGTTGGTCTTGCCCTCGCCGACCGACACCCTGACCCCGACCCAAACCTTTACGCCCAGCCGCACCCCGTCGCCGTTCCCGTCCGACACCCCGACCCGCACCTCGACCCCGACCGCCACCATCACCAACACCGCGACCAACACCCCAACCCGCACCTTCACGCCCCAGCCCACCCCGACCTCGACCGTGACCAGCACGCCGGTCGATTTCACCCCGACCGTGCCGACTCCCGCCGTGACCAGCAGCTTCCCGCTGATTCGCACCTTCACCAGCAGCAGCACCGACGTGGCCGCAGGGGCGCAAATCACCCTGACGTGGGACGCCGACGGCGATACCGCCGCCATCGAGCGCCAAACCCCCGACGGCATCGTGCAGGAGCGCCTCGACGTGGCCATCACCGGCAGCCTGCCCGTCACCATCCCCAATACCAACCTCAACCGCGTGATTTACCGCTTGGTGGTGCAGCGCGGCACCCAACAAGCCACCCAAACCCTCGAGGTGCGCGTCCAGCTGGTGTGCGCCCAACAGTGGTTCTTCGGCAGCCAGTTCGCCGACCCCAGCGCCGGATGCCCGACCACCGCCCCGCTCACGCTCACCGGCAACACCCAATTGTTCGAGCAAGGCTTCATGATTTCGCTGACCATCGACGGGCAAAACCGCGTGTATGCCTTCGTGCGCGCCCCGGGCAAAAACGGCCTCATCATCGGCGACCAATACGCCTTCGCCGTCAACCAGTGGGACGGCACGACCGACCATTGCGCGCTGTCGGGCAAGGTCGCCCCTGCCGGAACCAGCGCGCCCCAACGCGAGTTTAACTGGATGGCTTGCGCGCAGTTCGGCCCGGGCGGCTTGTGGGTCGATGTGCTGGGTTATGCCACCAGCAGCCTCGAGACCAGCGTCCGCACCGTGCAAACCGAAAGCGGCGGCGCGCTCTACATCGATTTGCCGTCCGGCGAGGTCTATCGCATCGTGCCCCTGACGCAAGGGCAGCTCACCAGCGCCTTCCGCCGCGTGCGCTGAGGCCGCTCAGCGGCACAACACTTGCTCGCACGGCACGCCGTCCCCGTTGGCGTCGAGGCCGCTCGCGCCCGCCGCGAGGCACGCATAGGCCACCGCACACGTCTCCAATTGTTGGCAGGTGGCCGTGAGGCTGGGGCACTGCACCAACACCTCAAATGCCGCGGCGGTCGGGCTGAGCGGCGAGACCAGCGCCAGCGCCTCGTAATATTTGTCGCGTTCGGCGTCGAGTTCTTGAATCAGCGTGTTCAAGGCCTCCTCATCGACCCGCCCATCGTTGCGCTGGCTCTGCTCGGCATATTGATAGGCCAGCTCGTAGACGTTGACGGCGTGGCTGCGTGCGGGTCTGGCACAGTCGGGGAAGGGCAAGGCCGCGAACGCCTCGCGGCGGCGTAGCGCGTCTTCGGGGCTCACGTCCAAAACGGGGTCGAACGCCGACACCCACACCATCAAATCGGTATGGTCGCACGCTCCGACCGTCAACGGTGCGGCGGGCGTGGCCTGTGGCTGACAGCCCACCCCACAGCACGCCAACACCACCCACAACATCGTCCAACGCACCGCTCAACCCCTTTCAAAAATACCGTCATCCTTCATTGGGCAGTATAGCCCGTCACTCGTGCAGAATCACCCGCCCAGCGAGTCGCGCATGGCCAACAACGCCTCGCGGGTGGTGATGCCGCGCAACATCACCGCGAACGTGTGCAAATCGGGCGAGGCCTCGCGGATGGCGCGCACGGCGGGGCCGGTCGGGTCGGTTCCGGCAATCCCCGGGATGCCCTCGACCTGATAGCCACCGTAAAACGCGAAATAGGCTTGGTTCAGCCTGCGGATGAGGTAGCCCTCGGCGAAAAACAAGCGACGGCGCTCCTCCATATACGCCTCGGCCTGCTCGACCTCGCCCGCCGCCAACAGCGCATCGACCGTGGTGCGCGTCTCGTGCATGGCCGCCCCGAAATCAAACGGGGGCGGGGCGTCGGTCTGGGCGATGCGCTGGGCGGTGTGCGGCGCACGGGCGAGGTCGGGGTAATAGCGCGCCAGCACCTTCTGGCCGACCTCGACCCCGAACAAGCTGGCCGCCGTCTCGTTGATGTGCCACGCGGGGTCGGCGAAATCGAGCGCCCAGCCCAGCGGGTATTGGAAGAAGTAGTGATGCAACCACTCATGGGCGAACGTCTCGATTGTCCACGCCAGATTGGGCGTCTCGACCACCATGGCCGGATAGAGCGCAATCCCGCCAATCGGGACGACCAGCGCCGACACGTCGAGCTGGGCAGCCAAACGCGCCTCCAACGCGGCGCGCTGGTCGGTGGTCTGAGCATATAGGTTGATGCCGTAATCGAAGCGGATGGCATCGCGTGGCGACACGATGACGAGGTCGGGCTGAGGGGTCAAGCGCATGGCCATCGGCGGGATGAGCTGCCCGAACACCCCGAACCCCTCGGCAATCAAGACCGCGGCCACCTGCCCCTCGACGATGGCCTCGGTCAGCGATTGGCGATGGCGCAAGTCGGAGCGCAACCGGTCGCGCTCGGTGCGTAACGGAGCGCTGGCCGTGTCGGGGTCGGTGGTGGCGGGGTCGCTATACACCCGCTCGACCTCGGCCTCGAGGCGCTGCACCCGCCCGACATCCTCGAAATAAGCGCGCACGAACGCGCTGCGCTCCGCCTCGGTCATGAACGGGTGCAAGCCCCAGAGCGCGTGGGTCGTTTTCGCCCACAGCGCCTCGGCCTCCCACCGCACGAAGTCGAACTGTTGGCCGCTGGTGGCCAACATCAACTGCCCCCACACCGTCTGTGATGGGAACACCGAGCCGCGCACCGTCAACAGCACCACGCCGATGAGCGCCGCCCAACGTACCACCCTCAGCACCCGCCGCCACACCCGCCGTACCGTCATCGCCCAAGCCTCAGCCTTTTTGCACGGTTTCATGTTACCATCTCACGACATCGAAAACGTGTAGGTTGCTTTTTTCACGTCCGAACGAGGTGCCCCATGTCCCCCAACCACACCACTCGCCGCAAACCAGCCGCTGGGCGGCGACAAGCCGAGGAGAGCGCGCTCGACCCCGCCAGTACCCCCCAAGCACTGCCCGTGACGGAGCTCCAGCGCACGCTGGGCAACCGCGCCACCCAGCGCGCCCTCGCCCAGATGCCCGCGCCGGTGGTCGGCCAAATCAGCCGCGCACCGGCCTCGGCACAGCGCATGGTGCAGCGCAACGTCTTCCACAGCATGTTGCGCGGTTTCGCCCGCGAGAACATCTTCGGCAAGAACGCCGACCGCCGCCGCATCAGCGAAAGCACCGAGTCGGTCAAGAAGAAGACCCACTTCTTTAGCGACGTGAAAGACGTGACGGTCAAGAACGGGGAGCACAACCTGAGCGGGCGGCACTATCGCGGCCTGAAGGCGGGCAAGAACATCGACGCGAAATACGCGGGTAAAACGGTGCTGTTCCTGTCGGGCAGCGGTGGCTCGGCAGAGCAATACGGCCTCGACCTCGCCAAATTTTACTGCACCCGCGGTGCCGATGTCGTCGCGGTCAATTATCGCGGCTTCGGCGGCAGCACCAAGGACAGCAAGACCCTGATGGGCAAAGCCACCACCACCCGCATCGACGCCAGCGACATCACCGAGGACGGGCTGTACTCGGACGCGCACGCCATCTTCGGGTGGCTGATGGGCGAGGGCGTCTCGCCCGATAACACCATCATCCACGGCTATTCGCTGGGCGGCCCCGTCGCCGCGGAGCTGACCGCACACCTCGCCGGAAAGGGCATCCGCGTCGGCGGGCTCGTGCTGGAGAGCCCGATGGACAGCGTGCGCGAACAAGCCAAGCAGGCCGCCCCGACCCGCGGCATCGGCGCGTTCATGGCCGATTCGGGCGGGGTCATCCTCGATTTGCGCCAGCACTTGCGGACGCTGGCCAAAATCGACGGGTTCCAAGACCTCGCCATCCACTTCATGGGCGGTGAGGGCAGCGCGGGCGACCAGCTCGGCCTCGACGTGACCAAGGTCGATCAAGACGCCGCCAAAATGGGCTTCACCAACATCAGCAGCACCACCGCCAAAGGTGCCGACCACATGAATAGCAAGAAGCACGCCGAGGTGGCCGAGCGCGGCGCCAACACCTACGACAACCCCGCCCAGAGCATCGATCGCTTGTTCAAGACCGCCGTGCCGCAGGTGCAAAGCGACGCGCCCAGCAGCACCCCCTCTGACCCCAAAACCGAGCAGGTGGTCGATCAGATGATGGTGGTCTTGAGCGAGGACGCCCAAAAAGAGGTCGTCAAGACCACCGAGGGCGGCGAGTCCGAGTCCGAAAGCACGGGCGGTTAAACCATGCAGACCCCCCATCCCGACCTGCCGCGTTGCCCGTGGTGCGGCACCGACCCGCTCTACGTCCATTATCATGACCACGAGTGGGGCGTGCCGTGCCACGACGACCGCCAGTGGTTCGAGAAGCTCTCGCTGGAGGCGATGCAGGCCGGCCTGAGCTGGATTACCGTACTCCGCAAGCGCGAGAACTACCGTGCCGCCTTCGAGGGCTTCGACCCGCAGCGGGTGGTGGCCTATGGCGAGGACACCATCGAGGCGCTGATGCAAAACGCTGGCCTGATTCGCAACCGCCTGAAAATGCACGCCATCGTCCGCAACGCGGGCGCATTCTTGGCCGTCCAAGCCGAGTTCGGCTCGTTCGACTCGTACATTTGGCGCTTTACCGACGGCCAAACCCTCGTCAACCACTTTGCGACCATGGCCGAGGTGCCCGCCGTGACGCCGATTGCACAGGCCATGAGCAAAGACCTCAAGCGGCGCGGCTTCACGTTCGTCGGGCCGACCATTTGCTATGCCATGATGCAAGCCTGCGGCATGGTCGATGACCACCTGCTGACCTGTTGGAAGCGCGCCCGATGACCGCGCCCTTGACCGATTTCCTGCGCGCTCACCCCACCCTGCCGCCCGACGCGCAGGTCGAAACGGTGAGCGAGGCCAACAACACGGTCTACCGCCTCGCGCTGGCCAGCGCGCCCGACGCGCCGCTGGGGGTCGTGCGGGTGCACCGCCCCGCCCCCCACAAAACCCAGCGCTGGGTCGAGTCCGAGTTGCGCGTGTTGGGCGCGTTGCACGCGGCGGGCTTGCCGGTGCCCCAGCCGTTGCCGCCGGTCATGACCCTGCCGGACGACGACGGCGCGCCGCGCATCATCTCGGCGCTGGGCTGGCTGGGCGGGCGCGCCAAGCCGGTGACCGACTGGGTGGCGCTCGACGCGCACCACGCGGGCGGGTTGCTCGGGCGGTTGCACCACGCCCTCCGCCCCATCCCGCTAACCCCTCAGCTCGACCGCCCCGTCTTGGACGCGGCCAGCGTGTTCGGCGGCAACACCCAATACGCGCTGGATGTCGAGGGCGAGGCGTTGCTCGCGCCCTATGCCGACCTGTTTGAGCGGGTGCGCCAGCGTGCCGAGAACGCCTTTGCCTTGTTCGAGGCCGCGGGGCTGGCCGCGCAACCCATCCACGGCGATTACAAGCCCGATAACCTGCTCTGGGACGGCCTTGCGCCGCAGGTCATCGATTTCGACGATTGCGCCCTCGGCAACCCCGCCTATGACCTCGCCACCCTGTGGCTGTTTTTGCGCGCCAACACCCGCGCTTACCCACTTCAGGTCTACAGCTACCGCGCATGGTGCAGCGCGCTCGACCTCGACGAATCGCCCCAAGCGTTCGCCGCCGTCCAACACCTGATGCAGGCGCGCATCGCGCTGTCGTGCCGCTGGGTGGCCGGCAACCGCGCCAACCCGTCACTGGCCGGTCGCGCCGCCGGGGTCATCGCCGAGCGGCTGATGGCCTTGCGCGCCGACCTCGACCG
>JALONY010000422.1 GCA_025454715.1 Anaerolineae bacterium | reverse complement strand
GGTGTTCACGGTCGAGCCGTTCTTCAACACCGGCACCGGCGTGGTGGTGCAAGAGAAAGACGGCTGGACGCTCACCAGCGCCGACAAATCGCTGTCGGCGCAGTTCGAGCATACGGTGGTCGTCACGCGCAACAAGCCGGTAATCGTGACCGCGTTGTAAACGGTCAGCCCACCCGCCCGTAGGGGCGGGTTATTTCAGCACCTCGCGTTGCTTGCTGCTGTTCTCCTTTTGCGGCCCGATGATGCCGCGCTCTTCCATCGCGTCAATCAGGCGGGCGGCGCGGGCGTAGCCAATCCGCATCTTGCGCTGGAGCAACGAGACCGACGCCCCGTTTTGGCGGCGCACCAGCTCCACGGCGCGCTCGAACAGGTCATCGTCGATGCCGCTGCCCTCGTCGTCGATGTCGTCCTCGGCGTCCTCGTCGAGGTCATCGAACAAGCCCCGCGGCAAGACCTCTTGCTGGGCGGCAGTGCGCGGGGACGGTTGCGGCGCAGAGCGGGCGGGCTTGTCGTCGTCCGCCCCAAAGCTGAGGGCGGGCTTTTGCGGTTGGTCGGCGGTTTGCGCCTTCCAATAGCGGATGATGCTGCTCAATTCGCTGTCGGAGACGAACACGCCCTGAAGCCGTTGCGCGGCGGGCGAGTCGGCGGACAAGAACAACATGTCACCACGCCCCAGCAGTTTTTCGGCGCCGGGCTGGTCGAGGATGACGCGGCTGTCCACGTTGCCGGCCACCGCGAACGCGATACGGGCGGGGAAGTTGGCCTTAATCAAGCCGGTCACGACATCTGCCGAGGGGCGCTGGGTGGCAATCACGAGGTGGATGCCGGTGGCACGCGCCATCGCCGCAATGCGCGTGATGTAGCGCTCGGCCTCTTCGGGGGCAAGCATCATCAGGTCGGCCAGCTCGTCGATGATGGCGACGATGTAGGGCAGTGCGTCGGACTCGGCGGGGCGGTTGCGGTTGTAATCCTCGATGTTGCGCGCACCGGCCACGCTAAATTTCTTGTAGCGCTCGTCCATCTCGCGGGTCAGCCATTTCAAGACGCCGATGATGCGCTCGACCTCGACCACGACCGGCGCAATCAGGTGCGGGATGCCGTTGTAGCCGGTCAACTCGACGCGCTTGGGGTCAACCATGATGAACTTGACTTGCTCGGGCGTGTTGCGGAGCAACAAGCTGGCGATGATGGCGTTGACGCAGACCGACTTACCGGAGCCGGTCGTACCGGCAATCAGCAAGTGGGGCATCGACGACAGGTCGGCGGCCACCGGCGTGCCGTCCACGCTCTCGCCCAAGGCGATGGCCAACGGGGTGCGGATGCGCTGGTAGCGGTTCGACTCCAGCACGTCGCGCAGGCTGACGGTCATCGGCGAGTCGTTGGGCACCTCGATGCCGACGTAACCCTTGCCGGGCACGGGTGCCTCGATACGGATGCTGCGCGCACCCAACGCCAATTGCAGGTCTTTATCGAGCTGGGCGATGGCCGAGACCTTGACGCGGCTTTGGCGGTCACGCTGCATCACGTAGCCCGGCTCGACGCCGAACTGCGTAATCACGGGGCCGGTGTTGATTTCGACCACCTTGCCGGGCGCGCCGAAGCTCTCGAGGGTCTCTTGGATGATGCGCGCCCGCTCGACCAACGCCTTGCGGTCGTAATCGGCCTTGCTGCCCGGGTTGAGGATTTGGCGGAACTCGGGCACCTTGTAATCGGTGCGCGGGGTGCTGCTGTGCACCATGACCGGCGCGGGCGGCTTGGGCAGTTCGATTGGGGTGTTGGCCGCGACGGTCGGGCCGTCGGCGGTCGGGCGCGGGGCGGCGGGCGGCGGCACCGGCGCATTGGCGGCCAAGGGCGGGCGCAGTGCTGGCCGGTGTGGGCGGGGGCGGGGGCGGCGCAAACGGCGAGGGTTGCGGCTGGGCTTGCGCCGTCGGGGCGCTGGCCTGTGCCAATCCACTCACCTGCTGCACCACACCGGTCGGTTGCAAGGTCGGGCTGGCCTCGGCGGTTTTGGGGGCAGGGCGGGGTTGCCCGCGCTGGGGGCGGCGCTGGCCGTGGCCGGTGCGTTGGGCGCGCCGCTGGCGCTGATGACCTGCCCGCCCACGCGGAACATCGGCTCTTGTGATGCGCCCAACGGCAAGGCGGGCTGGCGCGCCTCGCTGCCCAGCGCAGGTGCCCGCCCGACCTCTAGCGCCGCAGGGCGCGAGACGCTGATGCGTGCGGCGGCCTCGGCGCGCTTTTGGGCGGCGATTTGGCGGCTGGCGGCGCGGCGCTGGGCTTGGTGTTGCCAGCTCACCCTAAAGCTGCGGTACAGGCTGACGAACAGCACCATCAGCTCGGTGGCGGTCGTGCGGGTCATCAACATGCCCGACAAGACCGCCAGCCCGACCACCAGCACGAAACCGGCGATTTCGCCGATGTTCTCGATTAAAAACAAATGGATGTTCATGCCGACCACGCCGCCGCCGCGCCCCTCCAAAAACGAGCGCTGGACGACGATGCGGAAACAATCGATGTCGCATTGGTAGCGCGGTGCCAGCACCTCGACGTATTGGAAGATGGTCAGGGCGACCAAGAAGGCCAGCACCAGACCGGCCAGCCGCACCATGTCCAGCTCCGGCGGGGTATCGCCGAAGCGTGTGACCAGCAAGAACACCCCGACGTAGCCCATCGTCAGCGGGACGGCCAACGCCCCCCACCCGAACAATTGCCCGATGAAGCGGTTGATGCTGCCGGTCACGTTGGCTTGCTCGGCAGACAACGCGCTGAGCAACAGGGTCAGGGCGGCCAAAATCAGCCCAATCCCGATCAAGTCCAGCTTGGTGTCGAGGTTCCAGCCCGAGGTATCGGCCTGCGGCAGGCGTTGATTGCCCTCGCGCAGGGTGCGGCTTTGCGGCTCGGTGGCGGCTTTGGGGCCGCGCCCGGTCAGGCGCTCCCAGATGCCACCGCCGCCGGTGGCTTGCTCGGCTTGGGCTTTGGCGGCCTGTTGCTTGGTCTGGCTGGTGGCACCGGCGGCAGGCTTGGTGCTGGCCGCGGCGGTCTTGGCTCCAGCGGCAGGCTCGGCGGGCGCGTCGGCCTTCTTGCCGGCGGCGGGTGCAGCGCCGTCGTCCTTCTTGGCGTCCGGCTTTTTGGCCGGGTCGCTGACCGATTTGGTGGCCGTGCTCGAGGCGGTGCCGGTCACGGGTGACTTGGGCGCACCAGACGCCGGTGGGGTACCGCCACTGCCGAAGGTTGGCTTGGGCGCACCTGCGCTCTGGGCACCCGCGCCCATGCTGGGCGCGCCACCGCTACCGGCAGGCTTGGGCGTCGGGCTTCTTATCTTTGTCGTCGCCGCCGCCACGGTTAAACAAACCGCTCAAGCGCGAGCCAATCCCAGCGCCGCCCTCTTTGGGGGCATCGTCTTTCTTGGACTCGGGCTTTTTGTCGTCTTTTTTATCGTCAGGCTTTTTGTCTTTATCGTCGCCGCCGCCACGGTTGAACAAACCGCCGACCTTGCCGAAGGCACTACTGAGCGGATTGCCACCGCCCTCTTTAGGGGCGTCGTCTTTTTTGGCCTCGGGCTTTTTGTCGTCTTTGGGCGTGGGTGAGCTGGGCGGGGGCGACCCAGCGGGCGGGCGTTGACCGCCGGGCGGATTATTGCCACCGCCGCCGCCGCCACTTTGATTGAGCGGCCCCGTGCCCGGGCGTTGACCGCCGGGCGGATTACCGCCACCGCCGCCGCCGCTCTGATTGAGCGGCCCCGTGCCGGTGCGTTGCGCCGCGCTGGAGGTCGGCAAGGCGTCGGCATTGGAAGACGGGCGCGGATTTACACCACTGCCATACCCGCTGCCGCTACCCGCTGGGTTGTTTGGGCGTGGGGGCACACCGGATGAGGGGTTGCCGCCGCCGTAGCCGCCACCACTGGCGGGCGGGTTGGGGCGCGGGGGCACGCCGGATGAGGGGTTGCCGCCGCCGTAGCCGCCACCACT
>JALONY010000056.1 GCA_025454715.1 Anaerolineae bacterium | reverse complement strand
AGCTCGGCGCGCAAGAAATCGACCGCATCGACCGGATAATTGCTCTCGCGCATCACGCGGCGCAACTGCTCCGGTTGCATATTGACCCACAGCGCCAGCACCACCAGCCCGCTCATGACCGCCGCAAACACCCACCCGACCCGCAACGGCCTATCGAGTTGATACTCGCGCAGCATCAGGCGCGGCACCACGCGCTCGGCAAAGGCGGTGACGTGCGGTGCCAAAATCACCGGCGCAATCAAGGCGTACAGCACCGTGATGCGCGCCGTGGTCAGCGACCAGACCGCAAACCCAATCAACAGCAACGCCTCGGTCAGGCCGATGGTGCGGAACTTGCCCAGCAACGTGACCGCCCCGATGTACAGCAAGGCGACATAGGCCGCGCCGTTGCTCGAAATCACGTTGAGCGGGTTCCACTCGGTGATGAACGGGCGCGCCGCCTGCGTGAACGTGTCGAAGAACACCCAAATCTGGTCAAAACCATACGGGTTGACCCACAGCAACGGCACGCTGACGGCAGTCCACAGCGTCAGGCGACGCCACCACGCCACATCCCCGCCGCGCCGCAACACCAGCCGCACCGTCTCGGCAAAGATGCCCGCGCCCAAAATCAGGTAGCCGGTCATCCAGCCGCCGTGGATGTTGATCCAGACCAACATCATCACCGGAACCCAGCGCGGGCTGGGCTTGCGATACAGCACCATGCTGGTGAGGATGAGGGCAAAAATCAGCATCCAGCCTTGTGGGCGCGCCATGATGAGCGTGGGGGTGACGGCCACCGCCAGCAACACCAAGAACAAGCGCACGCTCAGGTTGCCGCGCATCAGCCGAAACGACAAAAACGCCACCGTGACGGTGAAGAACATCGACATCAACTGGGGGCCGACATGCCCGAACAGGTTGTAAAGCACCCCGAACATCACTTGGGTGCCCCACTCGTGGTGCGGGCGCAACACCCCCGGCAACGTGTGGCTGAACACGTCGCCGCGGATGACATCGCCGGTCTGGAGCATGACTTGGCCGCTGACGATGTGCCACGGCATGTCGGAGTCGGCCACATACGGGCGCGCCCCAATCAGCAACGCGATCATCATCGCCGACCAAACGAGGGTCTGGCGCAGGGTCAGGGTCGGGAGGCGCACGGGCATCGCCCCCTTACTCGGCGGGCGGGATATACCCAGCCGACTCGAGGTAGGCCACAATGCTATCGACCGACTCCTCGAGGCTGAGCTGGTCGGTGCGGATGTGGATATCGGGCGAGGCGGGCGGCTCGAACGGGTCGTTGATGCCGGTGAAGTTTTGCACCTCGCCCGCCCGTGCCTTCTTGTACCAGCCCTTCACGTCACGCCCTTCCACCACCTCCAACGGGGCGTCGATGAACGCCTCGATGTAATTCGTGACCTCGGCGCGCACGTGGTCGCGCATCGACTGGTAGGGCGAGATGAACGAGCACACCACCCCGACGTTGTTGCGGCTGAGCAATTTGGCCACGAACGTGACGCGCTCGATGTTCTTCTGGCGGTCTTCCTTGCTGAAGCCGAGGTCACGGGTCAAGCCCTCGCGCACCACGTCGCCATCCAGCCGCTCGGTGCGGACGCCCCGCGCCCGCAAGCGCTTGTCCAGCGCCAGCGCAATCGTGGTCTTGCCCGCCCCCGACAAGCCACTCATCCACAGCACCCAGCCCGGGTGCAGCTTGGTCTCGGTCATTTTGGTCTTCCCCTCACACGGCACATGCTCACAGATGTCGATGATGCGGTCGGACTTCATGCCACAGATGCGGGCGAGGTCTTCGGCGTCGTAATTGCTCAGGCCGTGCGCCACCTTGCGCCCGTCGGGGCCGACGATGGCCACCGTCTCGCCCCGCTCGAAATGGCCGACGACCGCCGTCACGCCGACCGGCAACAAGCTAACCTTGCGCTCGACCAAAATGCGCGCCGCGCCCTCATCGACCCGCAACGTGCCGTGCGGCTTGTCGGTCAGCAACCAGCGCTTTTTGCTTTCGGGCAGGTCTGCCGAGGGGTGAAAGCGCGTGCCCAGCTTCTCGCCACGCACCACCCGCCCCAACACGTCCGGCTCACCCCCGTTGGCAATCACGCAGGCCACACCGGCGCGGGTGGCGGTGTGCGCCGCCTCGATTTTGGTCATCATGCCGCCGGTGCCCAAGCGCGTGCCGGTGCCGCCCGCCAGCGCATAAATCGAGTCATCGATGCGCTCGACCTCTTGAATCAGCGTGGCGTTGGGGTTCTTGCGCGGGTCGGCGGTGAACAACCCTTGTTGGTCGGTCAGCAAAATCAGCGTGTCGGCATCGACCGTGCTGGCCACCAACGCCGATAGGTTATCGTTGTCGCCCACCCGAATCTCTTTGGTGGCGATGGTGTCGTTCTCGTTGACGATTGGGATGATGCGCCGGTCAATCAAGGCCAACAGCGCGTCGCGGGCGTTCAGGTAGCGCGTGCGGTGGGTCAGGTCGTCACGGGTCAACAGCACCTGCGCCACCACGATGCTGAAGATATCGAACAACTCTGAATAAATGTGCATGAGCTGGCTCTGCCCGACCGCGCTGAGCATCTGCTTGGCGGGCACCGAGCGGTCGAGGGTCGGCCAATTGAGCAACTCGCGACCTGCCGCCTGCGCCCCGCTGGTCACGACCACCACCTGATGGCCGGTCTTGTGCAGGCGCGCCACCTGCTGCACGAACTCCAACATTCGGGCGCGGTCGAGGGCGGGGGTACCACCCGTGAGACTGCTCGTGCCGATTTTGACGACCAACCGCTGACGCTTGCCCTGCATGATGGATGACTGCCTTTTTGCGCGCTATAAACTCCCGACCGGCGCGATTCTAGGGCACATCGGGGCGGGTGTGAAGTCTAGGTCTGGGTGGGTGACGGCTCGAACGCCCGCCGGAAGAAGAAGACCGAGCACAATTGGCCTGCTTGCATCACCAGCAACGCCACGATGATGCCGAACGCATCGGCCAAGCCGCCAATCAGCAACGACGCCAGCCCGAACACCAAGCTAACCCCCAGCGCCCCGACCGACCCCATGGTGGCGCGGTGCGCGGGCGAAAACTCGCGCTGCATCAGCGACGACACCGACACCCGATACACCCCATACGTCACCGAGGGCAGGATGGTCAGAAGGGGCGAGATGACATTGTTGAGCACCAGCGACAGCACGTGACAAAACACGCTGAACGGGATGACCGCCGTCACGATGTTGAGCGCGCCGAACCGCCGCACCAGCCGACCGCTGAAGAAATAGCTCAGCGACGCCCCGAAGTTGTTGCCGCCCCGCACCCACCCGATCGTCCACAACGGCCACAAGGTCTGGATGAACACCCCGCGAAACTCGAAACCGGCCTCGCCGAAGGCCGTGCGGACGATATGACCGGCGTTGAGGGCGCGCAATTTGGGGTTGGTCAGGGTCAGGCGCACCGCCTCGCGCAGGTGCTTAAAAGGCGACTCGACCACCTCATGCGAGCGCGGGGCGGGCACGAACAGCGTGACCAACACCCCTATCACCTGTGGCACGATGCTGACCAACACCGCCGCCCGCAAGCCGAAGATGGCCGCAATCACCCCGCCCACGCCCGCCGACAAGGCCGCCCCGAACTGGAGCGCCGAGTTAATCCGCCCGGTCAATTCAGCGAACTCGCCCTCACGCCCGACCTCGGTCAAAGTGTCCATCAACAGCGCGTCGTTGTTGCCGCTGAACAGCGATTGGCACAAGCCCTCGAGGCACGCCCCGACCAACAGCAACGGCAACCCATCGGCCAAGCCATACGCCACCACCGCCAGCAACAAGGCCACCGCACCGGCCATCAGGGTGCCCTTGCGCCCAACCATGTCCGAAAACACGCCGGTCGGCACCTCTAGCACCACCGACGACAGCATGAACACCGACATCACCAAACCGGCCAACGCGAACGAGCCGGTCACCTCGGCATAATACAAGATGGCGATGGGGGCATAAAACCGGAAATCGGTCAAGAAGCTATACGCGGCCTGCAAGCGCAAGCTGCGCGTGACCAACGCGGGGGTCAAAACGGTCATGGGGTGTCTTTTCGGGGTGGGGTGCCGGTGGCGACGGCCATCGCCATCGCGGTCTCATCGGTGTGCGATAAGCTGATGTCCCACTCGGTCAGGCCAAGCGCGGCGGCCAGCTCCGCCGCCTTCCCGTGCAAGGTCAAGACCGGACGCCCGCGCAGGTCGGACGTGATTTCGATGTCTTTCCAGCCAATGTCCCCGATGCCGGTGCCGAACACCTTCGAGACGGCCTCTTTGGCGGCGATGCGCGCTGCGAGGCGGTGCGGCTTGTCTTGGCAATCGGCGCGCTCGGCAGGCGTAAAAAAGCGCGCCAGATAGCGCTCGCCCAATCGGTCGATGCCCTCTCTGACGCGCTCAATCGCCAGCAGGTCTACCCCGCAGCGAATCACGGTGGGGTTACTCGGCAGCGGGCGCGGCTTCACCCTCGGGGGCAGCGCGGCGGCGCGAGGCGGCACGCTTGGGCGCCGCAGGGGCGGCCTCGGCGGCGGGCTTGTCGGTGCCTGCGGTCAAGGCGGCACGGGCGCGCCCAGCCTCGATTTTGGCGATGCGTTGCGCGTTCATCTGGCGCAGTTTTTGCACCGACTCGGCGTCGTCGGCCTTATCGACGTGCGGCAGGCCGTCGTGCGAGAGGCCGTATTGCATGATGAAATACACCCCGACCAGATCGACAGCGAACAGCGCGGCCACCACCGCAATCCCGAACCCATCGATGCCGCCGCGCAGCACGAAGACCGCCGTCGCAATCCCGATAGCCACCAACCCAGCGGAAATCCATACAGTTGTGCGGTTCACGTCTCACCTACTCCCGCGTGCTCACTTTTATCGAATCAATGCCGACAACTATACCCGCAAACGCCCTCGGATTGCAATGGAAAGCGGTGGGCGCACGCCCTCATCACCGCCCCCTGACTCGTTAACGCTTTTAAGATACGCCCGATGTGAAATGAAACGTGGAGCATCCCGAGTTTTGGGGACGTTGGCCGTCGGTGGCCGCTGGGCGCTAAAGCACCCAGCCAAGCCCACAAGGGGCTGGTGTATCGGCGTAACGCCGCTTTTTATGGCGTGTGGGGTGGGGGCATGGCGGGCGCAGCGTGCTGCGCCCCTACACGTCCCGACCCTTTGGGAGATTTTCTAACCCGCTCTGCAACCCCTCGCCCACTGAGGGGCTGAGGGGGCAAGGGATAAAAACCAGAACAGCGGGCGTGTGGGGTGGGGGCATGGCGGGCGCAGCACGCTGCGCCCCTACACGTCCCGACCCTTTGGGAGATTTTCTAACCCGCACTGCACCCCTCGCCCCTTGTGGGAGAGGGGGATGGGGGGTGAGGGGCGGGCGCAGCACGTCGCGCCCCTACATCTCTTGCATTTCGGCGGGCGCGTCCTCAATCACCTCTTGGTTGGTGTCGAGCAAGATATAGCGCCGGATGGGCTTGAGGCGCAACATCGCCGACGGGTAATGCTCACCCAGCCACTGCGCGGAGTGCTGGAGCTGGCGTAGGCCGCGCATCATCGCCTCACCCTCTTCATGCCCAAAGCGGTAATGGAAGAAGTACGGGTTATCGCTCAGCCACGTCAGGATGGCGTGGACGCTGGCGGCGATTTCCAGCGGTGAGTGAGCGCGGCGCAAGCGCACCAGCGGCCTGACCGGCAGCTTCAGGTTGCGGTTGAACACGTCCATCATCACCGGACGGTGAAACAGCTTGCTCAGGCCGTGCTTATCGACGATTTCGACCTCGGCGGGGATGGCGATGGCCACGCCGTCGGGGCTGGTCAGCTCCCATTTGAAGTCGAACGTCTCGCCGATGTAGGGCTGGGTGCGGATGCGCCGCTCGTCCTCTGGGATGAGCTCCGAGATGCGATCCATAATGTAGTCGGCACCCTGTTGCAGCAGCTCCTTGCGCGACTTGCCCGGCACATCGACCTGCACCGGCGGGATGGGCTTGCCGATGTTCATCGTCAGGCGCGGGCGGCGGAAGCGTGCGATTTGCGCCAAGGCGCCCTCGATGCCGCCGAACCCGATCGGGACGACCGGCGCTTGCCCCTTGTTGGACAACCACGCCACGCCTTGCCGCGCTTGGCGCAGGGTGGTCTCCCAGATGCCGCCCTCAGGGAACAAGCCGACCACGCCCCCCTGATTCAGCACGTCCAGCGCCTTGTTCATGCCGTCTCTGTCCATGCTGCCGCGCTTGATTGGGATAATGCCCCACAAGTCGGCCATCCACTGGTAGCGCGGGTCGAGCGGGATGTCGCCCGCCGCCATGATTTCGAGGTTGTAGGGGGTGTAGGTGGCCATCAGGCCGACCTCGACCACCGCGATATGGTTGCCCACGAGGATGAGCGGGCCTTTGGTCGGCAGGTTCTCGCGACCGATGACTTGGGTTCGCATCGCCAGCGCACCGACGGCGCGCCCAGCGAGGCGCAGCAAATTGCGGACGAACTGGCGACGCGGATAGCGGAGGTGTTTTGGCTCGGTCATAGCGCTCCCTTAAGCAGTCTTGCGGAACGACAGCGCCGCACCATAAGCGGCGCGCTCGGACGATTGGGTGGCCTGCACGCTCACAGGCAAATCGACGTACATCCCCCCACACGGCACCACTTCCTCACCGTCGGGCATCACCTGATACACCTCGACCCGCACGCGCACCATGTCGTAATACTGCGCCGTCAGGTGCACCGTGCCATATTGGGGCGCATCGGCCACCATCAGCGACACGTCTTGCGGGCGGGCGGGGTCGGCGTGGACGGCCTGCACCCGCACCAGCACATCGGCACCCTCTGGCAAGCCCTCGGCCTGATCGACCGACGCGCCGACGGCCAGCTCGACCGGCTGCCCCGCCGCCAGAAAACGCGGTGCGACCAACACCAAGCGCCCGCTCACCAACAGGTCGGAGTCATCGCGCTGGCGCGACACCCCGCCCGAAGCCGCGTCATAATCGGCCAGTTCCTCGGCGATGCGCCGCCCACCGTCGGTCAGGCGGTAGCTGTCATCCGAGTCCATCTGCACGTAGCTCTTGGTCACGAGGCGGCGGATGGCCTTACCAAACGTGACGGGGCCAATCCCCAACACGTCTTGCATCTCGGACACCGACCCCGAGAAATCGGGTTGGCGGTTCAGGTAGCGCAAAATATCCAGCGCACCCGTCAACGGCTCTAACGACTTGAGGTGAATGGGGAGTTCCATGGGCGTTGGTCTTTGGGTTGGGGAGGTGACATGGACGAAAGAAGTTGGTTCGTTCAATAGTGTAACACCCAATAACGGCGAAAGGTATTCCATCTCACGCCGGTTCGTCCGCCCAAAGCATTAAGACTGCACGTCATTTCGGTTAAGCCGCCCGCCACGGGTGAGCGTGCGGATAGCGCCGTATGAGAAAGCCACATCCCCCCTTGCCAGACCCGCGGTTTGGGGATATGCTGTGTCTATCGTTCAACAGTTTCTAAAACTTGTGAACGACCCAACACAATGATCACCGACGGCGTGCCCGACGACATAGGGTTGTCCTCCTAATGGTAGCGTGCGTGCAGTGGTGTGTGGTAAGCGAACTCGGGAAACACACGCCGTCGTTGTTCATCGCTGTGCAGGCTTTGGCGAGAGTGTGCATGGCAAGATGGCGGGTCGGCCAGCCCCAAAAAGCCGACGCATGATGTCCCCCTCCCTTGTGTAAGAGCGCCGCACCGTATAGGTCGGCGCTCTTGCACGTCCCAAACCCAATTGCAACCCAACCCATACCAAACACAACCGACTCCGCCCTAACCGTCAAACGGATGTGCGGTATAATATTGCACACCTCACACTTTTTCTTTGGGAAACCGTCTCACACACGCCCAACATGACAAGGAGCGCGATAGTATGCGTTTATCGGTATTGCAGACGAACCTCGCCCGGGGCTTGGGCATCGTCAGCCGTGCACTCGAAAGCCGCCCGTCGATGCCGGTCTTGAACAACGTCTTGCTCAAGACCGAAGACTCGCGCTTGAAGCTGGCGGTGGTCAACCTCAGCCTCGGCCTCAGCATCACCTGCCGCATCGGTGCCAACGTGGACATCGAAGGCGCAGTGACGTTGCCCGCCAAGACCTTCAGCGAGCTGGTCAACAACCTCTCCAACGACCGCGTAGACCTCAACCTCGACGAAGCCACCCAGACCATGCACATCCGTTGCGGCGCCAGCAAGGGCAACCTGAAGGGCATCGACGCGCACGAGTTCCCGCCGATGGCCGAAGGTGAGCGCGGCGACCTGAGCATCGACGCCGCCACCTTGCGGGCGATGATCCTTCAGGTCGTGTTCGCCGCCGCGGTCGATGACCACCGCCCCGCCCTGACCGGTGTGTTCGTGCAGTTCAGCGGCAGCAAAATCACCATGGCCGCCGCCGATGGCTACCGCTTGGCCGTCCACACCGGTGAGCTGGAGCACAAGTTCGACAAGCCCATCAACATGTTGGTTCCGGCGCGCTCGCTGGCCGAGGTCGCTCGCGCCATCCAAGACGACACCGAGACCGTCCAGATTGGCCTGCCCGACGCCCGCGACATCGTGCAATTCACGGTTGGGAGCATCGAGATTAGCGCGCAGTTGCTCGATCACAAGTTCCCGCCGTTCGAGAACGTCATCCCCAAGGATTACAGCACCTCGACCAAGATGTACCGCACCGACCTGCTGGCCGCGTGCCAGCGCGCCGAGATTTTCGCCCGTGATAACGCCTTCACCGGTCGCCTGTACGTCAAGCCCGCCAGCGGCAGCGGGATGCCCGGCGAGGTCACCATCGTCGGCAAGAGCCAAGAGCGCGGCGACAACGAGGGGATGCTGGACGCCTCGGTCGAGGGTGAGCCGGTCGATATTAGCTTCAACATCAAGTACCTGATCGAGGTGCTGCGCGTGCTGCCCGACGAGGAAGTGGTGCTGCAATCGAAGGGGCCGGCCAACCCGGGCGTGCTGCGCCCGATGGGTCGTGACAGCTTCTTGTACGTCATCATGCCGATGTCGCGCTAAAGCGCATCGGTAGCCCTGCCCAAAGCGCACCCCCGATGTCGGGGGTGCGCTTTTTCGTGGGCGGTGAGGGGAAAGTTCGCAGTGAATACCGGAACCCAGCAAAAACCGTCTCAACACGGCTTTCATACAATTGCCGCACAGGATACTACTGGGTTTAGTTTGCTACGCGGCGGTATAATTCTTTTCGCGAGAAAGACATCATCGCGCAAACAACTTTACGAAGGGCATCATCATGGCTAATCTCCAGAACAAACGCATTTTCTATGTCGAAGACGACGCTCGCAATCGCGCCGTCATACGCATTTTACTAGAAGCCGCAGGTGCTCAAATCGAGTTCGACCGCTGGGGTTTCGCCGAAACCGCTATCCCCAAAATTAAGGCCTTCCAACCAGACCTGATCCTGCTCGACCTGATGCTACCTGCCCAAGTGAGCGGCTATGAGGTGTATGAAGCGCTCCAACGTACCAGTAGCCTTCAAAAGGTACCCGTAGTGGCCGTCTCAGCCTCCGACCCCAGCGTCGAAATCCCAAAAGCCAAGGCCAAAGGGTTGAACGGTTTCATCCCCAAGCCCATCGACATCGACCACTTCACCAACGCCCTCTGCGACATTTTGGATGGCAAGCAAATCTGGCAATCACATAGCACCCAGCGCTAAACAAACCGTGCAGACATTAACGGGGCTAGGCCAGTTTGGCCTA
>JALONY010000055.1 GCA_025454715.1 Anaerolineae bacterium | reverse complement strand
GCGGTCTTGCCCGACCGCCCGATTTGGCTGACCGAATGGGGCGCGCTGGACAAAGAGGGCGACAACCCCAACGACATCGCCCAATATGCCAGCGAGTTCGTCGAGCTCATCAACCGTGAATATGCCGGTAAGGTGGCCGCCGTCATC
Organism: Anaerolineae bacterium; assembly: GCA_025454715.1. Lineage (GTDB taxonomy): Bacteria > Chloroflexota > Anaerolineae > Aggregatilineales > Phototrophicaceae > Flexicrinis. The sequence continues at coordinate 7,853 of JALONY010000055.1, read as the reverse complement.
TGGTACGCTTGGGCGATGGGGATGCACAACGGCTACGGCCTCGTCGGGCGTGACGACAAACCGATGCCGGTGCTGTTCGACCGCTTCAGCAAGCTACGCGGGGTTTAGCCCAGACCTCACCCCGCCGCGCCGTCACACCCTACACCCCCGCCTTCAGCATCTCGTCGCGCAGGTGCGCCTCGGCCTTCTCGCGGCTGTCGTGGATCGTCATCCGCTCACGGCTGCGCGTCAGCTTGGCAATCATGCGCGCCGCACTGCCCAGCAAGCTACTGCGCGTGTAGACCGCCATATGCACGAGGTCGGGGTGCATGAACCACGACTTGCGCGACGCCTCGATGAAATGCTCCGGCAACGCCACGTCCATCTCCGAAACGTCCAGCAATACCCAGCGCGGTTGCCCCTGCCCCAACCCCAGCTCGGCGCTGCACGTCATGTCGTCGAAGGTCAATTCGCCGTGGATTTCGATTTGTACACACTGCGGGTGTTGGGTTGGGCGGACGGTATGTGCCATGAGAGCACCTTTTCTGATTGATAAGTAAACACTCATTCGTGACCTAAAGAAATAGCACACAATGAACGCTGCATTGTGTGCTATTTTCTTAATGCTTAACGCAAGATTGAGACTTTATGGGCTAAGCCCCTTGTCATAGTCCTAATCACTCATCCGTTCAAATTGGATACATCCAATTTTTCGGGGTTCGAGCGCTTGTAGTCCGCGAGGTCGTCACGCCCGCCCTCGCAGGTCATGTTGGCGGTATGCGCCGCGCCCGCAATCGCATTGCTGGCGGCGGGTGCCGCGAGGATGGCGAAAATCATCAGGACGATGACTTTGGTCGTGACCTCGGGCTGCAAGAACGCCACCCCGACCAAAATCCCCAGTAGCCCCAACGTCCCGACCTTGCCCGCCGCGTGCGTGCGCTGATAGAAATCGGTCAGGCGGGTGTACATGCCCAACACCCCCAGCACCGTAAAGGCCAAGCCGAACACCACGAAGACGAACCCAACCCACTGCATCAGAACACCTTCCCTTCACGGATGAAGCGCGCCACTGCCAGCGTGCCGACGAACGAGAACGCGGCAAAGGCGATGCCGAGGTCAATCAGCAAGGGCGAGTTCTGAACCACCCCCAGCAACGCCACGATGGCCGTCAAGATGGTGGTGACCAAATCCACCGCTTGCAGGCGGTCGATGGCGGTCTTGCCGAAGAAGACGCGCCAACTGGCCGCAATCATGCAGCCGACCAGCACGATGAGCGCGAGGCTTACGCCGATTTGAATCGAGGTCATTTGCCCAGCATCTCCCGATAGAAGCGCAAGCGCTTTTGCTGGTCGGCGTGGATGCTGGCCTCGGACGCCTCGACATCGAGGCAGTGCACGTACACGTTCTCGTCTTGATCGAAATCGACCACCAACTGCCCGGGGGTGATGGTGATGCCGTGCGCGGTCAGGGCGGTCACCGAGGGGCGCTTATCGCCGACCGGCACCTTCAAGATACCGCTCTTGATTGGGCGAAGCCCAAGGATTCGCAACGCCACATCGAAGCCGCTGACCAAGATATCGCGCAGCAGCACCAGCGCATACAGCACCCACCACACCAATTGGCGCGGCAGCGTCAGCAGGTTGACGGACAAGCCTTGATTGCCGCGTTGCGACCAAATCAGCATGAAGCCGATGCTCGCGCCCAAACCGAAGGCGAACAGGTTGAATTGGTTGGTGAGCACCACCCACAACACGCCAATCAGCAACGCGAAGAAGAAATACTGGGCGAGGTGGCGCGGCGAGACGTAAAACAAGCGGAACCCGCTCAGGCGATTTCTCATCGGTCTTATCCTCCCAAAACTGCGGTGATGTAAGGGGTGGTATCGGCGAGGCCGACGGCGATGGTCTGGGCAATATCGACCACGGGCTGCGCGAACACCCCCAGCAACACACATCCCCCAATCAACAAAGCCGGTGCCAACAGCGAGTCGCCCGCGCCAGCCGGTTTTAGCTCGGCGGTCTGCGCGTTGGGCGGCGATTGGAAGATGGCTTGCCACAGGCGCGTGACGTACAGCAACGTCAAGATGCCGCCGCCAATCACCAAGCCCAGCACCAGCCACTGCACCACGTCCCCCTCCGAGGCCGCGATGCCGCCCTGCACCACCGCCAATTTGCTGATGAACCCATTGAGCGGTGGGATGCCCGCCAAGGCCAGCCCACCGATGAAGAACAACGCGCTGGCCAGCGGCATCTTGTAGCCCAAGCCCTGACTCTGGGCGATTTTGGACGATTTGAGCTTGTTTTGGCTGGCCAGCCAACCGGCCATCATCAGCATCCCCGATTTGACCAGCGCGTGGTTGAAGCTATACAAGATGGCCGCCGTCAAGGCCAACGTGTTGCCCCACCCGATCGAAATCAGGATGAACCCGATTTGCCCCATGGTCGAGTAGGCCAGCACGCGCTTGACGTTGAACGTCCGCAGCGCCGTCAGGCTGCCGAAGAAGATGCCGATGATGCCCAAGACGATCAAGATGACGCGCAACTCGGCCACCAAGGTCGGGAACAGCAGCGTGGTCAGCCGAATCAGGCCATACACCCCGACCTTGACCACCACCGACGACAACAAAGCGTGAATCGGCGTCGGGGCGATGGTGTGGAAGTCGGGTTGCCAAAAGTGAAACGGGAAGGCCGCCGACTTCAGCAAGAACGAGCAGGCCAAAATCACCATGGCCGCGCCCGCCAGAGCGCCCGCCTCCGCCGATTTTTGGGCGATGTCGGCCATGTTGAGCGAGCCGAACACCGCGTAAGACGTGCCGACCCCGACCAGCAGGAACAACGTGCCCATCGCGCTAATCAGCAGGTACTTGGTGGCGGCCTCGATGCCCAATTTATCGTCGGCGGTGGCCACCAGAATCACCGAGCTGATGACCATCAGCTCCATGAACACGAAAAACGTGAAGATGTCGCCGGTCAGGAAGGTGCCGTACAAGGCGGTGAGCTGCATCATGGCGGTCGGTGCGTAGGCACTGCGCGTCATCTGCTTGTCTTTGCAGCCGAAGGTGTACAAGGTGATGGCGAACCCGACGATGGACGCCGCGCTCAAGAACGCCGCGGTCAGGCCGTCGGCCACCAAGGTGATGCCATACGGGGGTTGCCAGCCGCCCAAGCGGTAAATCTGGGTGCCGCTGGTCAGGGCTTGCGCGCCGAGCGCGAGGGCGAAGCCCATCGCCAGCAACGCCGCCAGCAGCATCACCCAGCGCTGGGCGCGGTTGCGCCCCCACAAGGCAAGGCACACGATGCCCGCCGCAAAGGGCGTAAAAATCGTGCCGAGAATCAGGGCATTATCGGTCATCGCGGGTCGTTAGCCTTTCAGGTCGTCGAGGTCGTCGGCATTGATCGAGTTTTTGCGCTTGCCCACCACGTTCAACATCCCCAGCAACAGCGCATAACTGCCGAAGCTGATGACGATGGCGGTCAAAATCAGCGCTTGCACCAACGGGTCGGACGGGATGCCGTTGGGCACGGCGTCCTCCAAGCGCTCGAACGTGCCGGGCTGCACATACGGCGCCACCCGCCCATCGAACGTCCCAACCGCCAGCAAGAACAGGTTGATGGCGGTGAACAAGATGAAGAAGCCCATCGCGACCTTAATCAGGTCGCGCCGTAGCAATTGGAACACGCCGAGGCCGAACAAGATGCCGGTCACGACGGCAAAAATAGCGCCCATTGGCCTAACCCTCCGTGCTTTCGTCGCCCGGGTGCGAGATGGTGTCCATAATCATGGTGACCGCCCCGAACACGGTCAAAGCGATGGCCAGCTCGAAGACCAGCGTGGAGCTGAAGTGCAAACCCGCTGGGGCATCGCCGAAATCTTGCACGCGCAAGAACGCGCTCCCGTTTATCAGCCCGTAGATGACCGCGTTGGTCAAGGCGATGGCCAAGCCGACCAACACGAAGCGGCGCGGCTTGACCCACGGGAAGAACTTGCGCGTGCGGTCGAACCCGCGCACCACGTAGCTGAGCGAGATGGCCAAGCCGGCAATCACGCCCGCCGTAAAGCCGTCGCCGGGCTGCACCCCGCCATACAGCCAATGCGAGAAGGCCACCAACAGCGCGAACACCAACGCCAAGCGCGAGACGAGGGTGGTCAGCGGGTTCTCGATGCTCGAGTCGTGCGGGGTCAGCTTCACCCGTGGCATCTGCATGGTCTCGTTGGGGTTCTTGGGGTTGGAGAGCAAGAACAACACGCCCAAGGCCGCCGTCGCGAACACCGCGATTTCCAGCAGGGTATCGGTGCCGCGGAAGTCGGTCACGATGGCACCGACCGCGTCTTGCACCTTAATCATCGGGTAAGTGTTGAGCAAGTGCCAGACGGCGATGGGGTTATCCTCGGCGCGGGTCGGGCGTTGCTCCACCACCGACAGCGCCACCAACCCGACCGCCACGGCAATCACCACCGAGATGCCGATGTCGCGCCAGCGCCCGACTCGCGAGCTGTCCCACAATTGGCTTTGGGCGCGTATCCGCATCTTGATGTCCAATCGCCCCAGCATCAGCATCAGCATGACCGTGCCCAGCGTCTCGACCAAGATTTGCACCAGCGCCACGTCCGGCGCAGGCTCCAGCAAGAACACCCCGCCCAGCGCATAGCCCGCCATCCCCAGCGACAGCACCGCAATCAGGTGGTTGCGGATGAGGATGGAGGCCAGCGTGCCCGTCACCATCAGCACCAGTAACCCGATTTTGACGATGTCGGTGACGCCCGGGGTGCTGAAGCGCAATTGGGTCAGCAAGGCGATGTTGCCGAGCTGCACCGACAGCACCACGATTAACAGCGCCAGCGTCCCGAGGATGATGGCGAGGTAATAGCGGATGCGCCCCGACTGTAGCTTGAGGGCGACATCGCCCACGCGGTCAACCCCGGCAATCAGCGCGTCATACGCGCCCGCCGCCGTCAGGGTGCGCGGGGGCAGGGCGGGCTTGGCGCGGCGGCGCGAGGGGGTGGCTTGCGGCTTGGCCGTCGCCCATACGCCCCGCGTCCGCATCAATCCCCAGCCCACCGCCAGCGCCGCGAGGCTGGCAATCAACGGCTCGGGGTGCTCTGGGAACACGTACAGCTCGGACACCTTGCCCAGCGCCCCGTTGATGAGCGGTTGCCACAACGGCAACGCCAGCGGCAACAGCACCGACATCACGGCCAACACCCCGGGCGCAAAGGCCAGCATCGGCGCGGCATGGTGGTGGTCGTCGTGCCCGTGGTGCTCATCGTGGTGCGCGTCCGGCGCGGGGGCGGGGCGCAAGAAGACCTGCCACAACACCGTGAAGGCCGCCGCCACCACCAGCGCGCTCCCGACGAACGCGCCCAAGAACGGCAAAAGCGACCCGAGCGGGTCGGGGAAGTGCGCCTCGAGGAACACGTCTTTGGCCATGAAGCCCAGCAGGGGCGGCACCCCCGCCATCGACAAGGCCGACACCAGCGCCACCGCGAACGCGCCCGGCATGGTATGGCGCAGGCCGCCCAAGCGGTCGAGGTCGCGGGTGCCGGTGGCGTGCTCCACCGCGCCGGTAATCAAGAACAGCGCCGCCTTATACGCACCGTGCGCCAAGATGCCAATCAACGCGGCCTTGATGCCCAGCGAGTCCGGCAGGCCAGCCAACGCCATCAACGAGCCCAGCGCGCTGACGGTGGTATACGCCAGCAAGCCTTTCATGTCGCGCTGGCGATTGGCCACATAGCCGCCCCAGATGAACGTGACCAGCCCGAACCCGACCAGCGCATACGCCCACAGGTCGGTATTGCCCAGCGGCGGGTACAGGCGCAACACCAAGTACACCCCCGCCTTGACCATCGTGGCCGCGTGCAGGTAGGCCGAGGCCGGTGACGGCGCGGCCATCGCACCCGGCAACCAAAAGTGAAACGGCACCTGCGCGCTCTTGGTGAACGCGCCCAACAGCACCAGCACCGTCATCGCCACGTACCACGGGTGCGCTTGCAGGTCGGTGGCGAGGATGTCGCTCAGGGTAAACGAGCCCGCCGCCGCGCCCATCAACGACAGGCCGCCCAGCAAGGCGAGGCCGCCCGCGCCGGTCACGGTCAGGGCGCGCAAGGCCGAGCTACGGGCGTCGGGGTCTTTCTTGCCCTTAAAGCCAATCAAGAAGAAACTGGTGATTGAGGTCAGCTCCCACGCGCAGAACAGCGTGAGCACGTTACCTGCCAGCACCACCCCCAGCATTGCGCTCATGAACGCCATCAACAGCACCAAGAAGCGCGTTCGTTCGGCGGGGTCGTCGAAATACGTCACGGCATACAGGGCGATGACCGCCCCCACCCCGCTGACCAACAGGGCGAACAACAGCGCCAGACCGTCGGCATAGACCGCCAATTCCAGCCCTAGGGCGGGCACCCACGGCACGGTCTCGCTGATGGGGGTCGTCTCGGCAATCGGGACATAACCAGCAAAGGCGGCGAACAGCACCGCGCACAATACGGCGGGGCTATATCGAAGAAGGGAGGCGCGTCCGACGAGCAGTAGAACCACTGCCAGCGCCGCAGGCAGCCCAATCAACAGCAGCACAGCGTCACTTGTCCTTTCGGGTGCGTCGTCCATCCAAGACCACGATGGTGCGATGGAAGGCACGAAAAACAGAGTATAGCCATAAAAATGGGGGTTTACAGCCCGCTATCATCCAACTTTTAGGTAGGATAGAGCCATAAAGCTCATCCATTTTGGCGTAATCAGGCGTAACGACAATTATCAAGACTCACGGTTATAATGCAGTTCTGTTGAGACCATTTATACAGACACCTCTTCCCTACCATCGCTGACCATTTGGAGTCTCTCTCATGACGACTGTAGCGCTCCCCACGATCGCCCATCGCTATAAGCCCCAAACATTGCTCGGGCAAGGCGGCATGGGCGTGGTCTACGTCGCTCATGACCTCCTGACCGGCCAACAGGTCGCGCTCAAGCAGGTCAAGCTCCCCGCGGGCGTCGGCGACGCCAGCCAAATCAATGAACGATTGTTGGCGCTCGCGCACGAGTTTCAAGCGCTCTCTAGCCTGCGCCACCCCAACATCATCAGCGTTTTGGATTACGGCTTCGATCAGCGCCGCCAGCCGTTTTACACCATGGAACTGCTCGAGAACCCGGCCACCCTCAGCTACGCCGCCAAACAAACCGACACCCACGGGCGCATCCGCTTGATGATCGAGGTCTTGACCGCGCTGGACTACCTGCACCGCCACGGGGTGGTACACCGCGACCTCAAACCGGCCAATATCTTGGTCGATGTACACGGGGTGGTGCGCCTGCTCGATTTCGGCGTCTCGCAATTCCGCTCGGCCTCCGGCGAGGAAATCACCCAATACGGCGGCACGCTCGATTATATGGCGCCCGAGGTGCTCGCCAACGGCAGCGCCACCGCCGCCGCCGATTTGTACGCGGTGGGCGTGATGTTGAGCAAGCTCGAAAGCGGCAACCACCCGTTCGGCGAGTCGAATGGCGACTATACCCACTTCATGTTGCGCCTCCTGCACGACGCCCCCGACCTGTCGGGCGTGCCCGCCCCGCTGGTGCCGGTCGTGAGCGCCCTATTGCACAAAGACCCCGCCCAACGCCCGCCCAGCGCCCAACACGTCATCGACCTGTTGCTGAACGCCTATGACCTGCCCTTGTTGCCGGAGCGCGAGGCGGTGCGCGAGAGCAACCTGCAAGCCTCGCGCTTCGTCGGGCGCACCGACGAGTTCAAGGCGTTGCGCGGCGCATTGTTCGGGGCATTGGAGGGCAACGGCTCACTGTGGTTGATTGGTGGGGAGTCGGGCGTGGGCAAATCGCGCCTGATTAGCGAATTGCGCGCCGAGGCATTGGTCGAGGG
>JALONY010000054.1 GCA_025454715.1 Anaerolineae bacterium | reverse complement strand
GCCGACGTGACCGGCGCGCAAGGCGGCACCGTTCCCCAGCCGGTGGCCAACCCGCTCCCGACCTATCGGGCGCTGCATCAGGCCATCCGCGCCGGTGGGGTGGCCAGCGCCCACGACCTGAGCGAGGGCGGCCTCGCGGTCGCCATCGCCGAGATGTGCATTGGCGGGCAGGTCGGGGCAACCCTCAACCTGCCGACCGACGCGGGCACGTGGTTCAGCGAGTCGCAGGGGCGGGTGTTGGTCGAGGTCGCGCCGGAGCACGCCAGCGCATTCGAGGCGGTCATGAGCGGCGCAGGCGCGGCCTTCGGGCTGATTGGCACGGTCGGCGGCGAGGTGCTCAGCATCGGCGGCCAACACATCGCACTGGCCGACTTGGCACAAGCGTGGGGGGCGCCGCAGGTGCCCAGCCCTGCCCAGCCCGCCACCCCGCGCCCTGCCGCCCCCGTGATTCGGCGTGCACCCAAAATTTTGGTCTTGCACGCGCCGGGCACCAACCGCGACCGCGACGCGGCCTTGGCCTGCCAGTGGGCGGGCGGCGCGCCGGAAGTCGTCACGGTCAACCAACTGGTGCGCGGGGAGCGTCACCTGCTGGATTATCACATGCTGGTCGTGCCGGGCGGCTTCAGCTATGGCGACGACCTCGGGGCGGGCGCGCTGTGGGCGTTGACCCTGCGCGAGCGCATCGCGGGGGTCGATGAGTTCGTGCGCGGTGGGCGTCCGGTCTTGGGCATCTGCAACGGGTTCCAGACCTTGGTCAAGGCGGGCTTGTTGCCCGGCGGCGAGTGGGACGGTGGGGCGCGCAACGTCACCCTGACCTACAACGCCCAAGCGCGCTTCGAGTGCCGTTGGGTCTTGCTAGAGGCCAACCCGCACAGCCCGTGCTTGTTCACCGAGGGCATCGACCGGATTTTCTGCCCAATCGCGCACGGGGAGGGGCGGGTGCAGGTCGCTGACGCCGAGACCGAGGCGCGCCTGTTGTCCGGCCAGCTCGACGCGCTGCGCTACATCACGCCCGACGGCGCACTGGCCAGCGATTTCCCGTTCAACCCCAATGGCTCGCTGGCGGGCATCGCGGGATTGTGCAACCCAGACGGCAACGTGTTCGGGCTGATGCCGCACCCCGAAAACCACATCTTCCCGTGGCAACACCCGCACCACACGGCGGGTGGGCGCGGCTTCGACGGCCTACGCCTGTTCCAAAACGGCGTGGCGCACGCCTAACCCCCCCCTCGAAAAAACGCCCCGCGGCGCACACCGCGGGGCGTGGGGGCTCACTCGCCGCGCTGGCGCGCCTCTTCTTCCATCTTCTTACGCAGGCTGAGCGGGCGCATGTCCGTCCAGACCTCTTCGATGTAGGCCAAGCACTCGGCTTTGGTGCCGCTCTTGCCCGCCTCGTTCCAGCCCGCGGGCAAATCACGGTCGGCTGGCCAAATCGAGTATTGCTCCTCGTAGTTGATGACGACCTTATAAATCGTCGTGTCTTCTTGCTCGTCCCAGCTCATCGCCGTGCTCCCTTCGGTGTGTGTGGCGCCGTCCATCTGCGCCCGTTGCGTCTATCCTAGCGCCAAACCGGCACCCTGAGGGTAAACGAATTGGCTTGATGGCGCACCCCGCCCCCAATCGCTGGGGGTGGGCGAAACCCCAGCGGTGCGCTGGCGTATAAATGCTCATCGGCACGCCGTTGATGTGCCCTCCAGCGATGATGAAGGAACCCCCGACGATGAGCAAACGCACCCCCAACGATTTCGAGCTGCCCGCCACCTTCGAGCGCGGCGTCGCCAAGCCCAAGCGCCAACCTCGTCCCGATCAGCCGTTCGGCGGCTGGGCGGGGGTGCTGCTCTTGCCGCTCAAGCTCAATCTGCAACTCATCGGATCGTTTCTGCCGCGCCACACCCGCGAGCGCCTGACTCGCTGGATGCAGCGCGTCGGCATCACCCAACGCTCATAAACCCACGCGCAACCCGCCAGAACCCGCCCGCGTATAACCCTTTAACCACATCAAAAAAACAACAGAAGGACACCCCATCATGAACACCGAGCCGACCAAAGCCAAGCGCACCGAGGACGATTTCGCCCTGCCCGCCGACTTCGACGACGAGCCCAAAGCCAAGCGCAGCGCCTCGCAACCCAGTGGCGAGCGTGCCTTGAACTGCTCCGGTTGGTCGTTCGATGGGGGCAAGCACAGTCAAAAGCACAAGGCGTGGCAAAGCCAATGGCAAACCCGCTGGCACGGTCACAAGCACTCGTTCAACACCCGCGGCGGCGGCCTGTCCATCCAACTGAACGACGGGCGCACCTTCAACCTGTCGCTGGGCAAGCTGATTTTCGGCGTCGTGTTGCTGGTGTTGCTGCCGTTCAAGCTGGTGTTGTTCGCGGCGCTGTTCGGCGCGATGGTGTTCTTTGGCAACCGCGGGCGGATGATGGGCTGGAGCACCGGCAGCGGCAGCGCCGATAAGCCCAAGCGCACCGACAACAACCAGACCGTCACGATGGTCTAGGCGAGACATCCCCCACCCAAAACCCCGCCCCCGCCGATTATGTCGGCGGGGGCGGGTTGATTCGGGGGATGGGGGGTGACGCGACGGGGTGCGCCGTTATTCCTTCTTGTACGGCACGCCGTCGGCCTTGGGCGCGATGGCGCGCCCGACCAAGCCCGCCAGCACGATCATCGTCACCAGATACGGCAGCATCTGGATAAATTGCGACGGGATGGGCACGCCGTAGCTCTGGAAGCGCGTATCGAGCGCACGGGCGAACCCGAACAACAGCGCGCCCGCCATCGCCCCGCCCGGCGTCCACTTGCCGAAAATCATGGCCGCCAGCCCGATGAACCCGAGCCCGCCGGTCATTTGGTCTTCGAACAACCCGACCGTCTCGATCGAGAACCACGCACCGGCCAAGCCCGCAATCATCCCGCCAATCAGCACGTTGATGTAGCGCGTGCGGACGACGTTGATGCCGAGCGTGTCAGCGGCGTGCGGGTTCTCGCCCACGGCGCGGGTGCGCAAGCCCCAGCGCGTGTAGTAAATCACCACGTGCGTGACGATGACCAGCACGAACGCCAGCAGGTAAATTGGCTTGCCGGTGAAGAAGACTTTGCCCAAGACCGGGATGTCGGACAAGATGGGGATGCTGACGGAGGTCAGGGTCTCGCGGGCGGTCTCGGACGACAGCAACACCTCACGGCGCAAGAAGCTGGTCAGGCCGATGGCGAGGATGTTGATGACCGTGCCGCTCACGATTTGGTCGGTCATGAAGGTAATCGATAGCCAGCCGTGCAGCAACGCCATCAGGCCGCCGCCGATGACCGCCACCAGCACGCCCCACGCCAGCGCGTTCTGGAACGGCATGATTTGGCCGAGGAACAAGCTGCTGATGAAGCCGAAGCACGCGCCGGTCAGCATCATGCCTTCCGAGGCGATGTTGACCACGCCCGACTTTTCGCACCACAAGCCCGCCAGCGCGCCCAGCGTGATGGGGGTGGCCAGCCGGAAGGTCGATTCGAGCATTTGGGTGACGTTGACCGAGCGCCCCGCGCCCGCCAAAATCAGCATGACCGGGATGATGAGCACACCGGCGAACAGCAATAACGCCTCCCGGCTGCGCCCCAGCGACAGGTCGGCGTTGCCGATGCGGGTGGGCACCAGCGCGAATGCACCGGCCACCACGAACACCACGCCGGTGAACAAGCCGAACGCGGGCGCGCCGACCGGCAAGTCGGGCAGGCCGTCGCCGAAGACCAGCAGGGTCGAGGCGTCCGGTGCGAGGTCGGACGGGATGCGCGCCAACATCAGCGCACCGAACAACAGGAACACCACGCCGAAAATCAGCGTGCGGGTGAGCTTGAAACCGCGTGGGGCGGTCGAAACGGTCGGGTTAGAAACAGCCTGCATCGCAAAAAACCCCTTTGGTTAGCTGCCCCAGCCGCTGGTGAAGGTGGCGCTGGCGCGCTTCTCTTCTTCCGTGGCTTCGGGGATACGCCAGACGTAGCGCACGATGGCGTCGGCGGCGATGAACATGATGATGAACGCTTGGATCATGCGGACGAGGTCGTTGGAGATGTCGGCGCGGATTTGAATCACGCCTTGTGCGCTGACCAGCGCGCCCCACAGCAAACCTGCCCAGACCATGTTGCGCGGGTTTTTGCGCGCCAACAGCGCCACCGCGATGGCGTCGAAGCCGAGACCGGCGAAGAAGGCCGGTTTCATGTTGAACTGCACCGAGCCGATTTCGATGGCACCGGCCAAGCCCGCCAACGCGCCGCTGAGCGCCATGGCGAGGATGATGTTCCACTTCACGTTCATGCCTGCGTATTTGGCCGCGCTCGGGTTGCTGCCGACGGTGCGAATCTCGAAGCCCGGGGTGGTGCGCTCCAACAGCCAGTCGATGAACCAGACCGCGCCCAACATGACGAAGAAGCCGAAGTGCAGGCCGCCGCGCACGTTCAGCCAGCCGAGGAAGATGCCCAGCGCGGCGATGGTCACGCCGCGCACGATCGGGCGGACGGCGAGGCGCAGGTTATCGCGCAATTGCTCACGGTGGTTATATAGGCTGAAGCCCGCGAACAACGCCCCGACCAACAGCCACCACTCGATGCCGATGGTCTCGAGCTGGGGCAGGCGGGCGTCGGGGTGGACGGGCGGGGTGCTGGGGTTGCTGGCGGTCGGGTCGCGCATGATGTAGGGCGTGGTCGAGTTGATCATGTAATCGACCAAGCGCAGGGCGATGAAGTTGAGCATGATGGTGTTGATGACCTCATGCGCGCCGGTATAGGCTTTGAGCGCCCCGGGTATCGCCCCCCATAACGCACCCCCGATGAGGCCGCCCAACAGCATGGCGATGGCGCGGGTGAAGCCCGGGAGAAAGTCGAACACCGGCGAATAGCCGATGAAGACCGCCACGAGGCCACCCAAATACAATTGGCCTTCCGCGCCGATGTTGAACAGGCCGGCCTTGAAGCCCAACGCCACGGCCAAGCCCGCGATGATGAACGGGATGGCGCGCACGATCATGCGCTCGAGCTGGTAGGGGAAGAACAAGAACGCGCTATCGCCGAGTCGGACGTAGACCGTATCGGGGCGGTCGTCGGTGGTGTCGTCGGGCGTGTTCTTGGTGTCCCACAAGATGCCGCTGGAGTCGGTCTTGCCCGCGTCAATCATGAGCGGTTGGTTGCCCGGGCGGTAGACCACGGTGTTGGCGGCCAAGAACGCGGGCAATTCGTCGCGCAGGGCAGCGCCCACATCGTCGGTGTTGGTCAGCACGTCGTTTTCGTACATCGCGTTGACCAGCGACAACTGGCGCGAGAAATCTTCCTCGTTGGTGATGCCACCGGTCTGCAATTGCGCGTCGATGCCGCGCAGGCTGTTGACCACGTCACTGCCGGTGCCACTGCCGCGCCGCAGGGTGAAGATGGCCGCCATGTTGTTGGCCGCCTCGCTGTTGGGCTCGATGCCCAGCTCGTCCATCACCGCCAGTTGCTCGGCCATGCGCCGCACCGAGACCGCGCTCCCGCGCCCTTTAATCAGGGTCAGGTAATTCAGCAATTCGCCTTGCTCGTACTCGGCGGCCTGTGGCACGCGCTCGATTAGCGCGGCCAAGTCCTCATCGGTGATGAGCGACTGCCCGCCGTAGGTGTCGAACAAGATTTTGGCCTCGCCGCTCGGGATGGCGGTCAAGCCCTCGATTAGGGCGGCCATGCCGCGGATGTTCTCCGCCCCGACCTCTTGGATGGCGGGCACGCGCTCGCCGATGGCGTCGAGTTGCTCGGGGGTGAGCGAGTCGGCGTATTGGTCGATGGTGGCGGCGTAGCGCTCGACGTTGGCCGCCCCGACCGCCACGAGGTCGGTGGCGCTGCGGGCGAGGCCGCGCAGGTCACGTTGGGTGAGCGTGACGGCCTCGGCGTAGCGGGTCACGTCGGCCACGTCGTTGGGCGAGAGCATCCGGTTGATGGCGATGCCGATGGAGCCTTCGATGGCGGCGCTATAGGCGGTGAAGGCGATGTTCAGGCCACGCCCGATGTCGCCCCGCCCGCCGGTGAACACCATGAACGGGATGGTGATGATGAGCGCGCTGAGCACGGCCAAGACCGGCACGAAACGCGGGGAGATGCGCCCCCATGCCCGCGCAATCGGGTTGCGGGCGGGGGTGCGCTGTGCTGCATCAGCCATGAGTGGCCTCCGGTTTGTGGTCGCCGCGGATACCGGCCATCAACAGGCCGATGGACTCGCGGGTGGCGCTGGCCGCGTCTACGATGTCGATGATTTGCCCGGCGTACATGACCGCGATGCGGTCACTGAGCGAGAGGATTTCGTCCAGCTCGGTGCTGACCAGCAACACGCCAGAGCCTTCGTCGCGCATCCGCACGATTTGCTTATGGATGAACTCGATGGAGCCGACATCGAGGCCGCGGGTGGGTTGCGCGGCAATCAGCAGGCGGCTGGGGCGCGAGAACTCGCGGGCGATGATGACCTTTTGCTGGTTGCCGCCCGACAGCGCGCCGATGGCGGTGTCGATGCCCGGGGTACGCACGTCGAAACGCTTGACCAGCTCGGCGGCGCGCTGGGCGATGACCGAGTCGTTGGACAAAATGCCCGCCGAGAACGGTGATTTGTGATACTCCTGTAGGCGGATGTTGTCCTTAATCGGGAAGGTCGAGACCATGCCGTTTTTCTGGCGGTCTTCGGGGACGTGCGCCACGCCCGCCGCCGTCACCTTGCGCGGCGACGCGCCGGTGATGTCGCGCTGGCTGAGCGCCACCGTGCCGCTGGCCACTGGGCGCAGGCCGGTGATGGCCTCGACCAGCTCGGTCTGGCCGTTGCCTTGCACCCCGGCAATTCCGACGATTTCGCCCTGATGCACCGTCAGCGAGACGCCCTTCACGGCGGGCAGGTTGCGGTCGTCGTTGACCCGCAGGTCGAATATCTCCAGCACGGGGTCAACCGGCGCGGCGGGTTGCTTCTCCACTTGCAGCAACACCGACCGACCGACCATCATCGAGGCCAGCTCGGCCTCGGTCGATTGCTTGGGGTTGGCCTCGCCCACCACCTTGCCGAGGCGCAGCACCTGCACGCGGTCACAGATGCGCTTGACCTCTTTCAGCTTGTGGCTGATGAAAATCAGGCTGACGCCGCGCTCGCGCAACGTGTTCATAATGCTGAACAAGCCCTCGGTCTCTTGAGGCGTCAGCACCGCCGACGGCTCGTCCAAAATCAGCACGTCGCACCGGCGATAGAGCGCTTTGATGATTTCGACGCGCTGTTGCACCCCGACGCCGAGGTCTTGCACCAGCGCATCGGGGTCGATGGCGAGGCCGTATTGCTCGGCGATTTCGAGGATGCGCTTGCGGGCGGCGCGCCGGTTCAAGAACGGCCCATTGACCGACTCGTTGCCCAGCATCACGTTCTCGGTCACGGTCAGCACCGGCACCAATTGGAAGTGCTGGTGCACCATGCCGATTCCGCGCCGGATGGCGTCGTTGGGGTCTTTGATTTTGACGACCTCGCCCTTGATGACGATGTCGCCTTCATCGGGGGTGTACAGCCCGTAAATCAGGTTCATCAGGGTGGATTTGCCCGCGCCGTTCTCGCCCAGCAAGCCCAACACCTCGCCCTGTCGCAACGCGAGGCTGATGTGGTCATTGGCGACGACGCCCGGAAAGCGCTTGGTCAGCCCACGGACTTCGAGAACCGTGGGCGGGGATGATGATGGTGCCATGAAGCCCCCTACCTGTAAAATGAGTGACGACGAAAGAATTTTTTATCAACGAACATGGCGCAGAGTATACCGTTTTCGGTGCCGCCATACCACCGTTTGGTTACAGGCGTCGCTCATCCCATCGCCCGCGTCCTCGGCCTTGCGCGGGGCGGGATGCGCGTTCTGAGCGCTGAGCCTGCACACCTTGGCCGTTCGTCCGACACAAAGGGTTCAGGGTAGGTCAGAATAGGTCAAATGGTGTATCATGGGGTCTAATTCTGCGCTCATACGGCGCAACCACCCCCTGTTAA
>JALONY010000053.1 GCA_025454715.1 Anaerolineae bacterium | reverse complement strand
TGCTGCGCCTGTTCAACACCCAACGCGACAGCCTGAAGCCGGGCACGTTGTTCTTCTTGTACTTGGCCTCGTACAGCGTGGTGCGCTACGCCCTCGAGTTCCTGCGTATCGAGCTGAACCTGTTCCGCATCACCGATGCGGCGGGCAACGTGACGGCGCGCATCAACGTGACGCAACTGATGTGCGGCCTCGGGCTGGTGATTGCGCTGGTTGGGCTGGCGCCGCGCTTCGGTGCCATCCAGTGGGGCAAGGTCTTCAAGGGCGGTGGCGAACCGGCCAAGAAGAAGGCTAGGCACACGTTTTGTCGCATTTCCCCTCATCGGGCAGCAGGGCGCTGGGCGTAAAATCGGCCTCACGGATGCGCTGGATGAGGGTCGCCGTGCGCTGGAGCGCCGCGTCTATCAAGTCCGTATCCTCGGCCTTCACCGTCGCGAGGCTGGGGAACATACCCTTAACGCCCCAGTACAGCCCGCCCAAGACGACCAGTTGGGTGGCGTCGGTGGGCAGTTTGGCGGCGCGCAGCACCGCGTCGAGCTGGCCGGTCTTGAGCAAGTGCTCTAGGGCGCGGATGTAGAGCGGCATTTGCAGCTTCTTGCCGGTCGTGAGCTCTTTCTTGTCGTAGGGCGTCTTGCCACTTTTGTAGTCGATGAGCACGAACCCCAAGCCGTCGCCCAGCTTGACCACATCCACGCGGTCGAAGCGCCCGCGCAAGTGGATGACCTGCGCGTTGGGCAAGGCGATGCGCGCATCGAACGCCCATTCACGCAAGAGGGGCAGGCGCGGCTTGGTGATGTTGAACGCTGTCGTCAGCGCGTTCTCACTGCTGAAATCGGCTGCGATGAGGCCGAGGATGCGCTGATGGAGGTTGATGCGCTCCAGCGCCCACTCAGTCGAGTCGGCGAAGCCACAGGTGTGTGGCGCCTCGTCCAGCAACGCCGGTAGCTCGGCCTCGGCCAGCGCGAGGGCGGCATGGGCGTGCTCGGGCGAGACCGACCAGCCGTGTTGCATGAAGCGGGTGTAGAGGTCGTTGAAGATGCCGTGCATGGCGTTGCCGACCGACCGGATATCCACCTCGTCGGACACCTCCTCGACCTCTTGTAACCCCAACACGCGCTTGGCGAAAAACTGATAAGCCGAGACCGAGGCCGTCTCTAGCGCGCTGACGCTCCAGCGGTAGTCGTCGCCATAGCGTTGTGCCAACGGTGCGGCGTAGGGCGTATCGCGCAGGTCGCCGGTGTGCGGGCTGGTCGGGGCGTTGGAGCGCTGGCGTTGTTGCTCGATGAGGGTGGTTTGGCGGGTGTGCGCCAGCCACGCGCCGTGTTGGGCGTGCAGGTAGGCCACAAACCCGCGCACGTCGTCGTTGACGGGGTCGGCGTGCAACAGGCTGGCGCCCAGCTCGCTGAGGGTGGCGGCGTCTTGGGGCAGGGGCAAGGCGGCAGGTGCCACGCGCACGCGGCGGGTACTGGGCAACTGGTCGTAGGTGCTGGCGAACGGCTCGACGCTGGCGCGCCACAGGTAGCTGGCCGGCCATCTGCCGCCGTTTTGCAGGTAGGGGCGCGAGAGCACCAAACGTTGGCGCGGCAGGCCAATCAGCTCGTAGAAAATGCCCTCGTCACCGGCGCGCTCGGCGCGGGTGGCCAGCCCGACCACCCCACCCGTCACGCGCCGCAAACGCTCGGTCAGCAACTCGCGCTCGGCGTCCAGATACAGCGGGTCATCGGCGGTCTTGGCCGGAAACATGCCCTCCGACAGCCCGATGATGAACACGCTATCGTGCGGCAGGCCACGGGCATCGGTGGTCTGGGTGATGAGCACGCGCCCAGCGCGGCTGGACGGCTCGCGCAGGCTGGCGTTGTTGAGCGCGGCGCGCAAATCGCTGAGGAAGTGTTGGCGGGTGAGCACATCGGCCTCGGTGCTGCCGCTGAGCCAACGCACCAGCGCATGGGCGTTGAGCAGGTGGCGCAGGGCGTCCTTTAGGGCGCGCAAGGCGTCGCGGTCGTGCTGGGCGTCCGACGTATCGGCGGCATGGCGGAGCGCGTCGAACGTGCCGAGGGTATAGGCCAACGGCACGGCGGTATCGGTTTGCTCATCGTGCCCGAACCACTCCTCGACGCGCTGGACGTAATCGTTGAGCGTGGCGGCCTCGGGCAGGCGCACGGCTTGGAACAATGTGACGAGGCGGGCTTGTAGGTCGTCGCGTTGGTCTGGCGATAACACGATGGACTCGGATTCATCGTCTGGGTTGAGGCCGTGTTGCGCCACGGCTTCGATGGCCGACAGCCACGCTTGCTCACCGCCCATGAGGTGTGTTTGTTGGGCGATAGCGTTCAACACCACCGGGTCGAGCGCGTGTTCGTCCGCGAGGCGCACATAGGGCGATTGCAGCACCTCGAGCAGGTCTGGGGTCGGAAAGTCCTCTTCGGATAGGCGTAACACGGACTCGACGAACGCGCCCAACGGGTGATCGGTCAGGCTTTGGCCGTGGTGCATGGCCACCGGCACGCCGAATGCCGTCGCGGCGCGGGTGAGGGGCGGTGCATAAGTCGCCCAATCGCGCACCACGATCATGACCGACTCGGCGGGGGCACCGCCCAATAGCAAGCGTTTGACCCGCCGCATGACCTCGCTGGACTCGGCGAACGGGTCGGCGGCCTCGATGAAGGTGAGCGCCTCGTCGTCGGCGGCCAGCGGGGTGCGGGTGGGGTGCTCGGCAAAGGCGTTGCGGGCGAGGTGCTCCAAGGTCGGGCTTTGGAACGGGCGGGGCGGCAACGACACGGGCTCGACCGCGTTGGGCGGGCGGGTGAGCAGGTCGTAGGTTTTGCGGGCGCGTTGCCCGACGCGCTCGGGCATGTCGGTCAGGCTGAGCACGGTCTGGTCTGCGCGCTGAGCCAGCGCCCGCACGAGGTCGGCTTGCACCGTCGTGAGCTGATCGAACCCATCGACGGCCAAGAGGCCGAGGCGCGGCACGGTGTCGGGGCGTTGCTCCAACACGTCCAAGGCCAGCCAGCCCAAGCCTTCGATGTCGGCCAGCGGCACCGCGCCGCCGCCCCGTTGCAAGGCGGCTTGGTAGCGGGCATATAGGGTGGCCAATTCGCGGTCTTTGGGGGTGGTGGCCACCTCCAAAAATGAGTCAGGGGTGATGCGCGCCGATTTCAGCTCGTCAATCAGGCGGCTGACCAGCTCGGCAAACCCGAGGGTCTTGGCGATGGGCGTATAGGTGCCACCATCATCCGGCTCATGCCCGAGACCTCGTAGACCGGCTGGCGGGCGGCCAGCAAGACGCGCTCGTACAGCGCGTAGAAGTTGAACAATTCGAGGTTGAACAACGGCGCGTTGCCGCTGCCCTCGTCAATCAGCCGCTGGCGCAGGGTGAACTCTTGGCGGGCGGTGGGCAACACCACCCACACCCGTGCCAACGGGTCGGCGCGGTAGGTGGCGTTGATGTGCTCGATGATGGCGCGGGTCTTGCCCGCCCCGACGGGTGCACGCAGCAGGGTGATGGGCATCGGGCGCCTTTCAGTTGCGCAGGTGGTTGACGATGGCTGCGGCGGTGGCGGGGTCGATGCGCGGCTTGGCCATATACCCTGCGCGCAGGCGCTCCAGCAGGGTCTCGAGGGTGGCCGAGGGCAGCTTGGGCAGTTTTTCCTCGATGCGGGTCGGCTTGGTCAGCACCACCACCCCGAAAATGGCCTCGGTCTGCACCCCGTTCTGGGCAAGATAAGCCTTGATGGCCTTCATATCGGCGATGCAATCGCGGGTGGCGTCGAACCCCGCGGGCAACCACCCCCCATCCGGCGAGGGCTTCAGCCAGCGGTCGCCCTCGTGCATCAGCAGCTTGCCACCGCGCTCGACGATGCGAAAGACCAGCACCCCCGGCGGGCCGACCAGCACGCCATCGACGTAGAAGCGCAGTTTGTTGACGTTGCGGACGAAGGTATAGCTGTCGTCTACCACCGGCATCATGCGCTCGGCCACCACTTGCGCCAGCGGGTTGTCACGCCGAAAGGTCAGGCCGCGCACCACCGCCGCCGCGCCCAACAGCCCGACGATGACCCCGATGGGGGTGAAGGTGCTGCTGATGAAATCGAGCGTGGCTGCCGCCTGTGAGCCCGGCGCAGCCAACGGCAAGCGCCCCAAGACTTGGGCGACGGTGACGAGGAAGATGCCGAAGGCGAGACCTGCCCCGCCAAAGACGATGAATTGATGGGCGCGGCGGGTGATGGCGCGCTTGGGGGTGATATTTTTCATGGGTGGCTTATCCGGTCGGGTGAGGCGTGCGCTGGGATGCGGTGGCGGTCAGTGGCCGTTGTGGGGGTAGGTTTTGCGGCGGCGCTCCAAGACGTGCTCGAGGCGCTTTTGCAGCTCGTTGATGCGTGGCAACGGCTTTTGGATGTAATCGTCGGGCTGCACCTTGCGGATGACCTCCTCGCGGACTTCGGGCATGTCGCGCTGGGCGGTCATGATGACGATGGCCATATCGCGCAGGCGCGGGCTACGGCGCAAGCGCTCGCCTACCGCGTCGCCGCGCAAAATGCGGTTGAACATCAAATCCAGCATGACCAGCTCGGGCAGTTCGCCGTCCTCATCGCCCGAATCGACCTGCTCAATCCATGTCAGCGCTTCGTCGAAATCATCGAACGCGAGGGTTTGCACGCCCCAGATGTTAAAAATCTCCTCCAACAGCTCGTTGAGGTCGGGTTCGTCTTCGACAATCATCCATGTCGTCATAATGTGCTGCCATCCCCTGTTCATCTAGTGCGACGGGCTAGAAATGGGCGTTTTGCCGCGAATGTGAGTCACTCTCCCCCCAATATATCACAATTCCGACACATGCGCGTGTATGGGCTTGCGCGGGGGGTGGCGGGGGGATGCCCTATTCTTTGGGGGAAGGCTGAAAAAATAGGGCAAGTTGGTTGACGTAGGGAAACGTTTGGCAGTATGATAACAGGTGAGGGAGGTTGGCGCAGTTTCGCGCCTGCGGTTGAGGCGGCCTCCCGTCCAGAGCAGTTGAGAGAGGGCTGACCGATGGCACGCCAAAACGGATATTGGGTCGGTGATCAATTCGTCGAGACGAACGCGCCAATCAAGACGGGGCGCGAGATTTTGGTCGAGGCTGGGCGCGACCCGATGCGGACGGTCGTTGCGGTCAACACCCGCGGCGAGCGCACCATCATCGACAAGAGCGAGCACGTCCAAGTCGGGCAATACGAGCGTTTCGAAGATTTGCCGTCGTTCATTTATGGCTGAGCCGTGCGCCTGAGCGCGAGGGGAGGGATACGATGGGTGAGACCGCGTTGTTGCGGCGGGTGCGCGATGAGGTGTTTCATGTCGTCGCGCCCGACTATGGCACCGAACCCGGCAGGGTGACGTTCGACCAAAAAGAAGGCTTGTGGGTGTGCGTCAAGCGCTTGCCCGTGCCCCCGCGCCTGACCAAGACCGGCGATGGGTTGGTCGATGTGTTGATGCTGGTGCCGATGGCTTATCCACAAGTCCCTCCCGACGGGTTTTATTGTGATGCGGGCTTACGAATCACCAACCATTATTTTCTGGGTTGGCGCGACAAATATTATCCCGAGTGGCAAAAGCAATTGATCGAGAACGGCTGGCAGTGGTTTTGTGCCCACGCCCACAACGTCCCCAACGGGACGTGGCGCCCCAGCAACCACCCGGGCAGTGGCGATAATTTGATGAGTTATTTGCATTTGTGCCTCGGCATCCTCGGCAAAGAGGGCAAAAAATGAGCGGCGCGGCGCGGCCTAGGTCGGTCGAGGTGGTGTTCAGCGCCCAACAATTCGCGTGGTTGCACGCGCACCTATTTCAGCCCAACGGCGACGAACAAGCCGCTTTCGCGTTTGCCACCCCTGCCGAGGGCGAGGGGCGCTTGCGCTTGTTGGTGCACCACCTGTTGCCGATGGAGCCGAGCGATTACGTGACGCAAAACGGCGGTTATCTGCACATGACCGACGAGGCCGCCCAGCGCGTGGCGCGCCATACCCTGACCAACGAATACAGCCTGATCGAGATTCACTCGCACCCGTTCGCGCATGAGCACGTCGGGTTTTCCAGCATCGATACGACGCAGGCTGCGCCGCGCTTCGCGTGGTTCGCCAGCAAGGCCAAGCCGCCGTTTCACCATTTGATGCTGGTGTTCGGGCACGATAGCGCCGACGGGATGATTTATAACCCTGAGAGCGCCGAGATGGAGCCAATCGACGGCGTGACCATCCTGAGCCACCCCATCAAACGGTATGCCCTGCGGGAGCAGGCCGATGACCCCGAGGCGGCGCGCTATCAGGCGCGTTTCAGCCGCCAGATACAAGCCTTTGGGGCGGCGGGGCAGGCGCGGGTGCGCGCCACGCGGGTCGGCATCGTCGGGCTGGGCGGCATCGGGAGCGCGGTGGCGCAACAATTGGCGTTGTTGGGCGTCCGGCAGTTCGTGCTGGTCGATGGCGACACGCTGGAAGACTCGAACCTCAACCGCTTTATCGGCGGTGATGCGCTGGACGCGGCACGCCAGCGTCGCAAGGTCGAGGTGATGCGCGATGCGCTGGAGGCCATCGACCCCAAGACCATGCGTATCGACGTGCACGCCAGCGCCTTCCCGACACCGGCCAGCGCCAGCGCGCTCAAGACGTGTGATGTGCTGTTCGGGTGTACCGACAGCCACGGCAGCCGCTTGTTGCTGAACAGCTTCGCCATCCAGTACATGTTGCCCTATATCGACATCGGGGTTGGGCTGACGACCGACGCCGACGGCAAAATCACCGAGTCGGGCGGGCAGTATCGCGTGGTGATGCCGGACGGCTTTTGTTTGGAGTGCGTGCGGGCGATTAACTCGGCCATGGCCGCGGACGATTTGTTGCCGCCGGAGCAGCGCAAGCTACGCCAAGAGCGCGGTTACATCCCGACCGAGGACATTCATGCGCCCTCGGTGGTGTTCTTGAACGGCACATTGGCCTCGATGGCGGTGGGCGAGTTCTTGAACCTGCTGACCGGCTACCGTGTGGCGCAACGCTTGGTCTACTATTTCCTACACGACCACAGCACCCGCTCGATTGCGGCGGCACGGCGCGAGGATTGCGCGGTGTGTGGGGTGGGCGGGCGCTTGGCGGCGGGCGACCTCGAGCAGGTGCTCGGGCTGACCCCCAGCGTGCCGCTCACGTTGAGCGATTTGCCGACCCCCAGCGCCCATGAGTGACGCGCAGCGCCCGCCCAATCGGCCACCGGCCAACCGCCCACCGGCGCGCCCGTCCGATTTTGCCAGCATGTCGCCCGAGGAGCGGCGGCGCGTCGTGGAAGATGCCATCCGGCGCTTGCGCAGCCTGCCTGCCGACCCGCCGCCGGTTGCGCCGCCCCCGCCCCCCCAACCCCGCGTCGTACCGCCCCCTGCCCGCCCCAAGCCACGCACCGAGGAGGATGTGGCGCGCCTGAAGAACGCGCTGCCCCTGCCCCAAAACACCCGCATCCCCGAGATGACCGATGAGGAGCGGCTGGCGTTGCGGCGTGCTGGCCAGATGCCGGTGGGGTTATTCCGCCCACAGCCCCCACCGCCCGACCCGCAGGATTTTCCTGAGCGGGTGCCAGCGGCCTTGCGCCGCCGCCCGCCGGTCGCGGGGGTGCAGTGGGGCGCGGTGGTGGGCGTGCTCCAACAGGTGGTGGTGATGGTGGTCATCGTGCTGGCGGGGCTGGCCTTTTTGACGGCGTTTACCTCCAGCATCTTGCAGCAGCAACCCGAGGCCGTTTTGCCGGAAGCCTCGTTGTTCAACACCCCTTCGCATACGTCGCTGTTGCCGGAGGCCGGTTGTACGGTCACTGGACTGACCGCTGAAACCGGCACGGTGGATGGGGCGTTGCGCGTGCAGGTCGGCCTGAGCACGGCGGGCTGTGCGCGAGAGCCGTTGGTGGTCGGGGTGTGGTTTACCCGCGATGCTCAACCGCTGTTGTCACCTGCCGCGCTGAGCGAGTTTCGCACCTCGGGCGGCCAGCTGGCTGCACAACGCCGCTTGGATGGCGTAGGGGAGTCTGCCGACCTGATGCTCAGCGTCCCGCTCGACCAATTCCCGCTGGCGGCGGGTGGTCATCGCTTGGGTGGGTATGTCGAGGTGTTGTCGGGGGTGGGGCAACACGCGCTGGGGATGGTCGAATTGGTGCCGTTCGTGGTGAATATCCCCCAATCCTGAGCGTTCGCAGACCGTGGGGGCGCGCCCCCTGCCAAAACCGGCGCGCTTGCCCTATACTGATGCGGTTTGAACAGATGAGCCCCACAAGCAAGGCAAACCGCGATGTCGCTCCCTATCCCAGAACTCGATAACCTCTCGCCCGACGACAAGGTCACGGTCGAAGAAATCCACCACGCCCCGATGCAGCACGCCCACAGCATTTCGCGGGTGTTGGCGCTTCAGGCGCTTTATGAGCTGGATATGACCGGCCACCCGATGGGTGAGGTCATGAACAGCTTGAACCAGCGGCTCGACCGCACGACCCTCGAGGACGACGTGACCGTCTATGCCAGCCGCTTGGTCGAGGGGGTGTTGCGCTACCGCGAGGGGCTAGATGCGGCCATTCAGCCGTTCGCGCCGGAGTTTCCGGTACGCCACCTCGCCGCCATCGACCGGTGCATCTTGCGCTTGGCGGTCTATGAATATGCCATCGCCAACTGGGTTCCGGTCGGCGTGGCCATCGATGAAGCCGTCAGCCTCGCCAAGCAGTACGGTGCCGATTCGTCGGCGCGGTTCGTCAACGGCGTGCTGGGCAACTTGATGGATCGCGAGGAAGTGGTGGCGCGGTTGCGGACGTTGACCGCCTAGCCCGATTGCCTTGCCCGCACCGTTTATCTTTCGCACCCACGGAGACCGCGCATGTCCAAGAAGACCCCCGAGACCAAAGCCCCCCTCGCCAAAAAAGCCGCCCCTGCCAAGCCGACCAATCGCGCCAGTGAGCGCCGCCAAGAGCGCCAACAAGAGCAACGCCGCCAGCGCTTCTTGATTGGTGGTGGGGTGATGCTGGCGATTGCGTTGTCGGTGTTGCTGGCGGTGGTGGCCAGCCGTGCGCCGGTCGAGGCGCCCATCCCGACCGACCTGACCGCCCGCTACGACGGCCTGCCCGTCAGCCGTACCGAGCGCGGGTACCTGCGCCTCGGCAACCCCGATGGCACGGTGCGCGTGTCGGCCTTCATCAGCTTGTCCGAGAGCGACTCGCGCACGTTCCACCGCACGGTGTTTCCGGCGTTGCTGGAGCGCGTGCGCTCTGGCGAAATCACGTTCAGCTATGTGCTGTACGACGCCAGCCAGCGCATGGAGGCCAGCAACTCGGCAGGGGCGACCCGTGCCGCGTGGTGCGCCAACGAGCAAAACCGCTTGTTCGCTTATGTCGATGCGGCCTATGGCTGGTTCGACCAATATGGGGTGCAGGGCGCCTATGCCAGCAACCGCCTGCGGAGCGGCGCGGAAAACCTCGGGCTGGATATGGGCTTGTTCGATGACTGCCTGCGGAGCAACCGCCCGCAAGAGCAAATCACCCGCGCCCAGCAAGACGCCGGTGGCCGCGACTCGACCGTGGTCGCCCCGACCGTGTTCGTCAATGACGTGCCGGTGGCCGGTGAAGATTTGTTGTTGGCCGCCAACGACGCCATCAACCGCGCCCTCGAGCTGCGGAGCGGTGGCCAGCCGACGGCTGAGCCGACCAGTGACGCCACCGTCAGCCCTGACGACGTGACCGCCGAGCCGACGGCTGAGCCGACGACGGAACCCACCGCCGAGCCGACCGCTGAGCCGACGACCGAACCCACTGCCGAGCCGACTGTCGAGCCGACGGTTGCGCCGACCGCCACGGCGGACAGCTAACACGGGCGAGGGAGCAGAACATGCGCTTGTCTGTGGCGGTGATTGCGGTTGCGGCGGTGGTCGCCGCCGCGCTGGTGGTGCTGGCCAGCGGTGCGTTGCTCAACCCCGACCGGCCATTGGTCAGTGAGGCCGGTTTCGACGCGGTGGTGCTGTCGCCCAACGCCGACGGGGTGGCCGATGTGGTGACGTTCGCGTTTACGCTGGCGCGCACCGCCGATGTGTCGTTGCACCTGATTGACGGCGAACAGTCGATTTACGAGTTCCGCACCAACGTCCGCACCCCGCCCGGGCAATATGCCATCCAGTTCAGCGGCGTGGTCGATGGGTTCAGCTTGCCTGATGAGGCGTTCGAGGGCACGATTGACCGGCGCTTGGTGCCCGACGGGGATTACCTGTGGGAAATCATCGCGGTCGGGGTCGAGCAGGCCGAGGTCGGGCAATTGCGCGGCACGCTCAAAATCGAGGGCGGCGACGCCGAGTTGCCGTTGCTCAACAATTTCAGCGTGTCGCCCACCACCTTCACGCCCAACCAAGACGGCGTGGCCGACCGCGTCGCGGTCAGCGCCTACCTGACCAAACCGGCCACCGTCACGGCCTATCTGGTGGACGACGCGGGCGAGCGCTTGTACATCGCCCCGCGCCAGACGCGCACCCGCCTCGGCGAGGTCGGCTGGCAAGAGTTCGATTATGAGGGTGGGGTGGACATCGGGGCGGAGCCGCCGCCGGACGGCGATTACGTGATTGTGCTGGAAGCCCAAGACGCGGTCGGGCAGCGCGTCAGCCAGCGCGGCGCGTTGACGTTGCAAGACGGTGGCAAGCCACGGGCGGGCATCGTCGGGCAGGTCACGGGCGCGGATGTCGCGTTTTCGACCCTGCCGTATGACGAGGTGTACTTCTCGGACTCGGACGGTTTGGGGCGCTTGCTGGACGAGCCGAGCGACCCGACCGACGTGCGCTTGGGCACGGTCATCGTGCCGATGGGTGAGCTGTTGGTGTTCCGGCTGGTGGTCGAGAATTATGGCGCCAGCCCCATCCGCACCGATGGCCCCCCGCCCGGCACGGTCTATCAACAAGATCAGGTCGCGGCGGCGCTCAACGCCATCGAGCAAGACGGCGTGTGGCGGGTCGGGGTGCAATGCGACACGTCGGAGCAGAGCTACCCCTACCGTTGGGCAGTCGGGCGATTTGAGGACTTGCGCCAAGCCACCGACCCGACCAATGACAACGTGTACTACTATCTCGCCCCCGGGGAGCGGTCGGTGGTGTGGGGCGCGGTGCGCCTGACCGACATCGTGACCACGCGCAACCCCCAACAATGCTGGGCTGGGCTGATTCACGAGGGCGTGGCGGTGGCCAACAACCGCATCGGTGCCCGCGATATCCTGATTGAGGCCGTCTCGCCCGAGGCGGGCGATTAGGGCGCGACGGTCAACGACACCGTG
>JALONY010000001.1 GCA_025454715.1 Anaerolineae bacterium | reverse complement strand
GGTACTGCACTGGTAACGGTGTGGGAGAGTAGGCCGCTGCCAACCCCTGTCCTCGTTTTTTCAATGTTCAAGGCGAGGGAAGAGAAAGAGTGCAAGACCTCGACAAGCCCCCCAAGCGTGGGCTTGTTTTGATTCTGGTAAAAAAAGATGACGACACCACCAAAAAAACGGGCTCGAGGATTTCCCTCAAGCCCGTTTTGCGTGGTCATAACACCAATTGTCGCTCGATGTCCGAGTAGCTTTGCGCCATGTCTCGCCACGCCTCGCCCAGCCGCTTGAAGCCTAGCTCGATGTCGGCGGGGCGGTGCGCCCCATAGTTCAGCCGCATACTGTAGGCGTCGGGGTGGTTGGGATAAAACACATTGCCGATGGCGTAGCCGACGCCTTTTTGGATGGCGGGGATGTACAATTCTGCCGCGGTCGGGCCGTTGTTGGGCAGCCGCACCCACAAATAGAGGCCGCCTTGCGGGATGCGCCATTGCGCGCTGGGCGGCAGGTGGCGCCGCGCCGCCTCGATGGCTGCGTTGCGACGGCGGTAAAACTCGCGATTGTTGCGCTCCAGTTGTTGCGCCATGATGCCGCGCTCCAACATCAAGTGGATGGCGCGCTGGTTGAGCCCGGGCGTCGAGATGTCGGCGGCCTGCTTGACGCGCACCAAGCGTTGGTGATGCTTGCTGTCCGAGATGACGTACCCAATCCGCAACCCGGGCAGCAGCATCTTGGTGAAGCCGCTGGCATGAATGACCACCCCGTAATCATCCAAGGCTCGCAATGGCGGGATGTGATCGCCCTCGTACCGAAATTCGTGATACACCCCGTCCTCGAGGATGGTTGCCCCGTGTTGGTGGGCGAGGTTGATCAATTGGCGGCGGCGGTTGAGCGGCATCACACTGCCCGACGGGTTCTGGAAGCTGGGCATGACGTAAATCAGGCGCGTCGGGTGCTCCATCAAATATTGCTCCAGCAGATCAATCCGTATCCCCTCGTGGTCGGACGGGATGCCGTGCACCGAGATGCGCCGCGTTCGGGCGATGTCGAGCATCCCGATGTAGGTCGGCTCCTCGGTGATGATGGTTTCGCCCTCGCTGACCAGTGCTTGGATGACCAAATCGAGCGCCTGTTGTGTGCCACCCGTAATCAAGACATCGTTGGAGGTGCAGCGAATCCCTAGCGCCCCGACATAATCGCGCACGGCGGCGCGCAACGGCGCGAAACCTTCCGGCATCTCGTAGCCCAACGCCTTCGGCCCGTCGTGCTCCAAAATATAGTTCAGGGCTTCACGCAGGGTGGCGACCGGAAAGAATTCGGGCGAGGGCGCGCCTTGCCCAAAATTAATCACCCCAGCTTGGCGCGCCAGACGCATCATCTCGCGCAGCGGTCGGTCGGCGTTGTTGGCCTCTTTGACCGGTGCGGGCGCGTTGGGCTTGAGGTCGGGATCGGCACGGTTGGGCGATACATCGCGGGCGACGAACGTCCCCCGCCCCGCGTGCGCGCTCAGGTAACCTTCCGAACGTAGCTCGGCATAGGCATTGACGACCGAAATCCGGCTGATGTTGAGGTGATCGGCAAGCTCTCGGCTGGCGGGCAGACGTGCACCGGCGGGCAATGACCCGCTCTCGATTTGTGCGCGGATATGCCGGATGAGCTGGCGGTAAATGGGTTCTTCACCGTCGCGATCCAACGCCATGGCCAATTGAGAGGCGTTGAACATGAGTCCTCCTGTTGCAGTGCGCGTGTAAACCGTTACACAACGCCATCTAATACCATTCACAACCCATATATTACCATCGAAATACAAAAATCCTGTCGTTGGTTTTTCGACAGGATTTTTGGGAAAATCGGCAAAACCAGCGCTGGTGTCGCTTATGCGCGCCCCTCGCGGGCGTTTCGGATGAGGCGGACGAGCTGTTGGATGCTCAGCTCGGGGAGCGAGTCGCTCAGGATGATGCGGTGGACGTTGGAGCCGTTGACCGGCAGGGTGATGGACTGCGAGGTCACGCAAAAGAAAATCGGTTTTTCACGATTGCTGAAGCGGCGGATGATTTTCTGCATCCCGGGCGATTGCAAGGCTTTGGGGGTGTAGACCACGATGAGCGCCCAGCATTCGGTGCTGGCCTTGTCTACCCCGACCTTCCAATCTTCGCTGTTGACCGGCAAATGTTGCTCGACCCACACCTTGACCGTGTTGTCCATCAGACGGTTGACCAGCATGGCCACGTACTGCTGCCAATCCTCACGCACGTATAGGCAGTAAGCGTGTTGGCTGAGGTCTCCGGCCACCGGCACCACGTCCGAGGGCGGTTCTTCACGCTTCAAGAAGCTCTGGGTGGTCGGCTTGACTTGGAACGAGTTGGTCGTGTTGTCCTCGACCAGATGAGAGGTCTTGGCGTCCGACGTGGTGAAGCTGTCGGGGTTGGTGGTGTAAATCAGCCGGATGGTCTGACCAATCCGCACGATGTCGCCGGGCTTGAGGTGCGAGGTCTCGAGCAACTCGATGTCGTTGAGCTTCGAGCCGTTGGTCGAGCCGGTATCGCGCACCATGTAGCCCGAGCCGTCCCAGTCGAAACGCAGATGCTGGCGGCTGACCTCGGGCTCCAGCAAGATGATGTCGTTCATCGTGCCGCGCCCGATCTGGATGCTCTCGCCCTGCAACGGGTAGACGCTGTTGTTGCTTTGCCCTTCGATGATGACCACCAGATAGAGCGGTTGGTTGTCGCTGGGCTTGGCGTTGAGCGTTTCGGTCTCGACGATTTGCATCTCGAGGGTGATGGAATCGCCTAACTCGATGATGTCGTTGGACTTGACCGGCCAGCAGTCGCTGACGCGGTGCCCATTGACGAACGTCCCATTGCGTGAGCTTAGGTCACACAGCTCATAGCCGGTCGCCGACCGAAGCAACCGGCAGTGTTCGCGGCTGACCTCGTTGTCGTCGATGATGATGTGATTGCGCACGCCGCGCCCGATGAGGATGGAGTCGCCTGTTGAGACGAAAATCCGACCGACCTCGGGGCCACGCCGCATGATGAGTTGGGCAGGCATAAACCTACTTTCAGAGCCAGATAAGGGAAGCTCTAGTAAGACTACCTTTATCTATTAGTTTACCCTTAAAGCGCACGTTATCACAAGTTTTGTTACCCCAAATTGGGACTTCGGTACTTTACCTTACAAAATCCTATCAAAACGCCCACGATTAATGGGGGTGTTGGCCAGTTTCGTCCTCGGTTTTGAAGCGTTGTGCCAGTTGCGGTGCGTTCATCATCAGTTGTGCGCCCACCACCCCGCCCACATGTGCCGACAAATCCGCCCAGCGGTCGGGGGCGTCGTAATCGCCCGTGCGGATGGCGTGGGCGAGGGCGTGGTTGTGCGTGGGCAGCTCGGCGGGGGGGACGGGCTGGCCAATCAACGCCGAGAGCGAGGCGGCCTCGGCATGGGCGGGGGCGTCGCCCGCTTGCACCTCGCGCTGGGCTATCTTGAGCAGGTTGAGCGCCACCAGCGTCTGGAAATACAGGCGAGGCTCGGGGCGCACGGCGGGGATGACGTGGCTCTCGAGGTGCAGTTGCACCGCCTCGAGCAGTTGTGCGAGGGTGGGGCGGTCGGTCATCACAGGGCTCCTTGTTCGGTTTGTTGGATGAGGCGCAACGCCTCGGCTTGGATTTCGACCGAGCGCCGCCCGAGGCTGGCCAACTCGACGTTGCGGTCTTGCCCAGACAGGTGGCGTTGGGCTTGTGTCAGGCAGATGACCGCCCAGCGCACGTTGCCGACGATTTCCCACCACGTCACCGCCGAGCGTTCGACCGTCTGACCGGAAAAATGCTCATAACTTCTTAAGAAGTCCTCACGGTGGGCGAGGCCGCCCGCCCGTAGGCCATCGACGCCGAAACGCCAATCGCGCATACACAGATACCCCAGCTCCTCGTGCGGGTCGCCGAGGTGGGCGAACTCCCAATCGATGACCGCCGCCAGCCCGTCGGGGTTGACCAACAGGTTGCCGACCCGAAAATCGCCATGAATGACCGTGGTTCGCCCTGCGGCGGGCGCGTGGCGCACGCACCAGCGCAAGGCATACTCCAGCGCCGGAACCACCGCCCCCATCGAGTCGAGGAAGCCGTAACCCTGCGCGGAGGGGTGCGCCAGAAACCCGACCGGCGCGGTCGGGAGGCGGTGGATGAGCGCGAGTTGCTCGGCCATCTGGGCGGGCAGGGCGGTGCGTGCCGCGGCCAGCTCCGGCAACGAGACGACCTTTCGCCCGATCGAGATGCCCTCGACGTGGCGCATGATGAAGAACGGTAAGCCCAAACTCTTGGGCGCGGGTCAGGGCTTGGTCGTTCATGGTGGTGGGCAAGTCGCGCCGCAACACGAAGCGCTGGGCGTCGCCCTCGGCGAAGCTGGCCGAGAACGCCCAGCTATCACGCGAGGCACCACCCGCCAACGGGTGTAGGTCAGTGACCTGCACCGCGCCACCGGTCTGCTCGGACAGGTAGCGCGCCAAGCGGTCGGGCAAGCGGTCTGGGGAAACAAGCGACATCGGGGGTACAATCCTCTCGGTAATAGCAGGGCACTTTAGGGACAAAAAGGGTTTTTGACGATGTTTGACTTTAGTATAGCGCCAGACGTGCAAGCATTGCTCGGGCGGGTGCGCCAGTTCGTCGATGAGGTGGTCATCCCCGCAGAGGCGCACGCCCATGATGACCCTCTCGAAGGCTTGCCGCCCAGCGTGCTGGCCGACCTGCGCGCCGAGGCCAAGCGCCGCGGCCTATATGCCCCGACCATGCCGGTCGCGTTGGGCGGGCTGGGCTTGAGCATCACGCAGTTTACGCCGGTGCTGGAGGTGGCCGGGCGTAGCCTGATTGGTCCGATGGCGCTGGGGTGCGCCGCCCCCGACGAGGGCAACATGCACCTACTCCACCTGTATGCCACGCCCGAACAACGGGCGCGCTATCTGGAGCCGCTGGTGCGCGGCGACATCTTCTCGGCCTTTGGGATGACCGAGCCCGCGCCCGGGGCAGGCAGCGACCCGTCGATGTTGCGGACATCGGCGCGCCGTGACGGCGACGAGTGGGTGATTGACGGGCACAAGTGGTGGACGACCAACGCAGGTGTGGCCTCGGTCTTGATCATCATGGCGCGCACCGAGGGCGAGGGCGGCGGGGCGACCCTGTTCCTCGCCCCGATGGATTCCGCCGGTATCGAGATTGTGCGGCGTGTGCCGCACATGGGCGAGCCGGACTTCGGCGGCCACGCCGAAATCCGGCTGAACGGCCTGCGCCTGCGCGACTCCGATGTGCTTGGGCAGGTCGGGCAGGGGTTCGCGTTGGTGCAAGCGCGGCTGGGCCCCGCCCGCCTGACCCACTGTATGCGCTGGACGGGCATCGCCCAGCGCGGCCTCGAAATCGCCGCCGAATACGTCAGCCAGCGCGAGGCGTTCGGGACGACCTTGGGCGGGCATCAGGCCGTACAGTGGATGCTGGCCGACAGCGCCAGCGAATTGCACGCGGGGCGGTTGATGATTCAGCATTGTGCGTGGTTGTTGGAGCAGGGGGAGCAAGCGCGCCAAGAGACCTCGATGTGCAAGGTACACGTCAGCGAGACGGTCTGCCGCGTGCTCGACCGCGCCATCCAGATGTGCGGCGGCATGGGCA
Source organism: Anaerolineae bacterium (assembly GCA_025454715.1). Lineage (GTDB taxonomy): Bacteria > Chloroflexota > Anaerolineae > Aggregatilineales > Phototrophicaceae > Flexicrinis. The sequence continues at coordinate 25,540 of JALONY010000001.1, read as the reverse complement.
TCTCGCGGGATTTGCCGCTCAGCCGTTGGTATGAGGCCGCCCGCGCCTTCCGTATTTATGACGGCGCGTCGGAAGTGCATCGCATGGTGATTGCGCGGCAGGTGCTCAAGCAGTACGGCGTGCCGCGCAAACCGCGTTAGCGCATGGGGAGCGTCACGCTCACGGTCGTGCCGGCTTGGGGGGCGCTGTGGATGGCGAAATGCCCATCGTACAGCGCCGTCAGGCGGCGCACGATGGCCAGCCCGAGGCCGACCCCTTGCTGCTCGAACAAGCTGCGCTGAAACTGCGCGAACGGCGCAATGCTCATGATTTCTTCGGGGTGCATCCCGCGCCCGTGGTCGCTAATCCGCAAGGCCATGACCGCGCCCTCCAGCCGCGTCTCGACCCGAATGGCGGTGCTGGGCTCCGAGAACTTGCACGCATTATCGACCAGCTCGGAAATCAGGCGCTGCAAATTTTCCTCGTTGGCTTGCACCGGCGCGTTTTCGAGGTCTAGCACGAGGTCATTGGCGCGGCTGTGCGCGTTGGCGCGCTCTTTGGCCGCCTCGAAGATGACCGCGCCCGGGTTGGTGAGCGTGTGTTGTTGAAAGTCCGCCCGTTGCGCCACGTCGTTCCCCGCGATTTCGAGCTGGGTATAGTACAGGTAATTCTCGATCAGGCGTTGCAGGCGCCGCCCGCTGCGCTCGATGATGCGTGCGACGTTCTGCACGCGGTTTTGCTCGAGGCCGGTCGGGTGATCCATCAACAAGAATTCCGCGCAGCTCAGGATGCCGGTCAGGGGGGAGCGCAACTCGTGGGGGAGGGCGTAGATGATGTTGTGGCGGATTTGGTCGATTTGCTTGGCGTGGCGCACGCGCAGTTCCTCGGCGCGGCGCAGGCGCATCGCCACCGTCTCCAGCAGTTCCTTGTGGCTAAACGGCTTGGGCAAGTAATCGTCCGCCCCATGCGACATGCCCTTGCGGGCGTTGGCGCGGTCGGCCAGCGCGGTCAAGAACACGAACTGGACATTGGCGGTAGCGGCGTTACTCCGCAGTTCCAGCAGCACATCCCACCCGTTCAGCCCGGGCATCAGCACGTCGCACAACACGAGGTCGGGCTGGTGCTCTTGCGCCATCTGCACCCCGCGCATCCCGTTGGGCGCCTGCGCCACCCGATAGCCTTCATACGTCAGGATTTCTGCGATGTTGTTGCGGATTTGCTCTTCGTCTTCGATGACCAGAATTAAGCTCATGGCCGCGCATCCTCTGGGTTTGGGGGCACGATATGCGCGTGAGTATATCCTAAATTCGCTACCATCCCCACGTGCCCGCGCCGCCCTTGAATGGCCCGACCACATCTTGCGTAATCCAGCCGCCATAGAAATCGCCCGCCTGCGCCTGCACCCGCTCGTCATCGACGTAACACGCCTCCATCCGGCTGGCGTAGAGCGCGATGGCACCGCGGATGACCTCGAACCCTTTGGCGGGTGACTCGTAGCTCCAGCCGCAGTTTTCGGCGCTTTGGCCGCCCACCGTCACCGTCCAATAGCTGGCCGCGCCCTTAAATTCGCAATAGGTCTGGCGGGGGGTGCGGCGCAAGAACTGCATCTGAAAATCGGCTTGGGGGATGTAGTAAACCGGCGGGTGGCTGGTCTCCAGCACGCGGTGGGCGCGGGTGGTCTCGGCAATCAAGACCCCGTTGAAGACCACCCGCAGGCGCTTGGTGGTCGGCTCGACGCGGGGCGGGCGCGGGTAATCCCAGACCGATTCTTGGCCGGGTTGCGGTTCGATGCGTTGGACGGGTGGCATGGCGGGCGGCTCCCACTCAAAATTGGGGCTGACGCGGAAGGGTCAGCATGGACTATAACGGTACGATACCGCGCTTGCCTTAATCGGGCGTGAAGGGGTACTTTTTGTGAGATAGGCGGCCTTGCCCCTTTTGCACCACGCCGCCGCAGGCTGAGCGGGCTGGGGCGAGCCGGGCAACGGCGTTCGCGTTCAACCGAGGGGGGAGCATGTCGGCAGCGGATGACATCAAGGCGCGTCTGGACATCGTGACGTATGTCCAGCAATACGTGCCGCTCAAGCGGGCAGGGCGGACGTTTAAGGCGTGCTGCCCGTTCCACAACGAGAAAACCCCATCGTTCGTGGTTGACCCCGTGCGCGGGACGTGGCGGTGCTACGGGTCGTGCGCCACCGGTGGCGATGTCATCGGGTTCGCGATGAAGAAGCACGGCTGGACGTTTGCCGAGGCGCTGCAAGAACTGGCGCGCCAGACCGGCGTGCAATTGCGCGCCCGCACCCCCGAAGAGGTGCGCCAATCGGAGCGTGAGGAGGGGCTGCGCGGCCTCTTGCGTACCGCCGCCGAGCAATACCACACGTGGCTGATGCAAGCGCCCAGCTTGCGCGCCGTGGTATGGAAGCCCAACGCCGAGCAAGCACTGGCGTATGCGCGGGGCAAGCGCGCCCTGACCGACGATACGCTGGCCAAGTTCCAGATGGGCTACGCCCCCAGCGAGTGGGGCGTGATGACCGACTTCTTGAAGGGGATGGGCTACCCCGAAGACGACCTCGTGGACGCTGGGGTCAGCATCCGCAACGACAACGGGCGGGTCTACGACCGCTTCCGCAACCGCTTGATGATCCCCATCCGCGACGAGCGCGGGCGGGTGGTGGGCTTTGGGGCGCGGGCGTTGGCCGCCGAGGACAACCCAAAGTACCTCAACTCGCCCCAGTCGGTGATGTTCGATAAGAGCAAGTTGCTGTTTGGCCTCGACACCGCCCGCGAGGCCATCCGCCAGACCGAGACGGTGATTATCGTCGAGGGCTATTTGGACGTGATACAGGCGCAGCAGGCCGGATACCTGAACGTGGTGGCGCAGATGGGCACGGCCTTGACCGACGCGCAACTGAAGAAGGTCGCGCCCCGCCTTGCCAAGCGCGTGATTTTGGCGCTCGATAGCGACGCGGCAGGCCAAAACGCCACCATGCGCAGCCTCGAGGTGGCGCGCCGCGCCCTGAGCGAGGACATGGCCGGTCGCTTGCAAATCGACGTGCGCGTCTTGGCGGTGCCGGGTGCCAAAGACCCCGACGACTTCATCCGCGAGTCGCCGGAGCAGTGGCCTGCGGTGGTCGAGCAGGCGCGCCCGGTGGCCGATTTCGTGATTGATTTCGAGACTCGCGACCTCGCGTCCAACGCCAGCATCATGGAGCGCGAGGCGGCGGCGCGGCGGGTTTTGCCGTTGTTGTTGGCGTCCGAGCGCGAGCTGTACCGCCTCGACAACGTGCAAAAATTGGCCGGGCGCTTGCGAATCGATGAAAAGACTCTGATGCGCTGGGCGGCCAACGAGGCCAAGACGGTCTTGTCCGCGCCCAAGCCGGTCAGCCCCGCGCCCGAGGCCGCCCCCGAGCTACCGCCGCGCTCCATCGACGACGCCCCGCCCTTGTATGATGAATACGGCGCGCCCATCGAGGAAGACATCGACATCGGCTGGGTGCCCGATGCGCCGCCCAAGCCTGCCGCGCCCGCGCCGGTCGCCCAGACGGGTGACGTGTTGGAGCGGCATTGCATGAGCTTGTTGGTCGAGAAGCCCGACCGCCTGCACCACGTCAACCGCCGCCTGCGTGAGTTGTGCCAGAACGACCCGCGCTATCGGTCGGTCTTGCGCGACCTCGACGCCGAGGACTTCGACGACGCCGGATTGCGGCTGGTGTGGCCGTTGTTGGTGGCGGCCTTGTCGCAAATCGACGTAGACCCGCAAGCTTATCTCGACCGTGAGGCCGATGGGGGGGTGCGCGTGGTCTTGGCCGATTTGCGCCGCACCGAGCGCGAGCGCGCCGTGATGCGCTTGAAAGCGCGCATGGAAGGCGACGCGCTGCACAGCTGGCAGGCACACGAGCGGGCGCGTTCCGGCTTGTTCGGCGGGGGCGATGAGGAACACATCCTCGCGGCCTTGCGGTTGCGGTCTGCCCGTTTGCAGCGCGAGGCAGAGGCGTTACAATCTTTGGTCTACGAAGCCGCCATCGATGAGGCCGACCCACACCGCACCCTCGAATTGGTGCGCGAGGCGGCTTTGTTGGCCAGCGCCCAAGGCAAAATCGATGCCGAGCTCAAGCGTCGGCGCTTGTAGCGCACCACTATCAACAGGACAGACCCGCACACATACCAATAGGGGGAACTGGGATTTATGCCGAACAACGATGATATGACCGGCGATTTCGAGGATGTCGAAGAAGAGTTCGAGCCTGCCGAGTTTGCCGACGACGATGACGACGACCTCGATGCGTCCAGCGGCCTCGACGAGGGCGATTTTCGCCCGGGCGCGGATGAAGACCTCGATGAAGAGTTCGACATGTCGCAATTGGACGGCGCCATGCCGACCGATGACCCGGTGCGGATGTACCTCAAGGAAATCGGTCAGGTCTTGTTGCTGGACGGCAACCGCGAGGTCTGGCTGAGCACCCAATTGGCCGCCAACCATATGCTGGAGGCCACCAAAGACCGCCTAAGCTCGGTCGATAAGGACGGCAAAGGGCGCGGCCTGCCCAAGCCGCACGAAATCGTGTTGGCGGCCTACCGCGAGACGGTCGAGATGTGGCAGACGGTGCAGAAGCGCTCGCAAAAGCTCAAGGTCGATGCGCCCGACCCCATCCGCATCATGGACGAGATTCAGGCCATCCTGAGCAACGCCGACAGCGCGGGCGATAAATCGTATGTCCGCCAATATTTGCGCCAGCGCGAGTGGGGGCGGGACGAGGCGTGGACGGAATACGCCACGCAGGTTTTCGGGTCGATGCAGGGCTTCTATTTCGTGTCGCCGCTGGTGTGGCCGAAGTTCAAGCGCTATGTGCGCGATAAGGGCAGCTTGCCCACTGCCGATGAGTACGAGCGCCTGCTGATGTCGGACGAGGACGCGGTGGACGGCCTGCCCGACCTACTCGGCCAAATCGAGCGGCGCGCCGAGATGGCCAGCGAAGCGCTGACCCGCGCCAACCTGCGCCTCGTCGTCAGCGTGGCCAAGCGCTATATGGGGCGCGGAATCAACTTCCTCGACCTCATCCAAGAGGGCAACATCGGCTTGTTGCGCGCCGTCGCCAAGTTCGATCATACCAAGGGCTTCAAGTTCAGCACCTATGCCACGTGGTGGATTCGGCAAGCCATCAGCCGCGCCATCGCCGACCAGAGCCGCACCATCCGCATCCCGGTACACATGGTCGAGACGATTAACCGCTTGGTGCGCGTGCAGCGCCAATTGCTCCAGCAGAACGGGCAAGAGCCGACCGCCGAGCAAATCGCGCTGGAGATGGACTTCTTGACCGCCGACGAGACCAAGGCCATCCGTTACCTGCGCGAGCAAAACATCGCCCTCGAGGCCGGCCTCCAGCGCAAATTGCGCCGCGCCGCCCAAAAGGTGCGCAAGATTTTGCGCGTCAGCCAAGAGCCGCTCAGCCTCGAGCAACCGGTCGGGCAAGAAGAGAGCAGCCAATACGGCGATTTCATCCCCGACGACAAGACCCCGGGCCCTGCCGAGTCGGCCACCCGCCAACTGCTCAAGGAGCAGATTACCGCCGCGCTGGGCGTGCTCAGCGACCGTGAGCGCGAGGTGCTGGAGATGCGCTACGGCCTGTTGGACGGGCAAGACCGCACCCTCGAAGAGGTCGGGAAGTATTTCGGCGTGACCCGCGAGCGGGTGCGCCAAATCGAGGCCAAGGCGTTGCGCAAGCTGCGCCACCCGACCCGTAGCCGCCAACTGCGCGATTATCTGGATATGTAGTAAGGCACGTGCACACCCCCTGACCTCCACAGACCCGAAAGAAGGCAGAGCCTTTGTTTACAGACGCGACCTCGCTCATCCGCCACAACCCACCCCAAATGAGCTACGGCGTCGCCGTCAGCGATGTGGACGGAGACGGCGCACACGAAATCATCGTTGCGGGGTTCGGCTCCCCCAATCGGGTCTTGAAGTGGAACGGCCAGATGCTGATTGACATCGCCGACGAGACGCTGGCCGACCCCGAGCGCCAAGCCATCGGGGTGGCCACCGCCGACATCAACGGGGACGGGCGCGAGGAGATTTACATCCTCAACACCGACACCTTCGGCGGCCCCAAGCGTTTCGGCGATCGCTTGTTCATCAACCGTGGGCTGAAGTGGGTCGATTTGTTCTCGCAAGCCGACAACGACGCCTCGGTCAACCGGACGGCGGGGCGGTCGGTGGCGTGCGTCGATCGCGATGGCGACGGGGTGTACGGCTTTTTCGTCGCCAATTATGGCGGGGCGATGCGCCTATATGAGCTGAACACCCGCGGCGTGGTGCAAGACGTGGCCGAACAGGCGGGGGTAAACCTCGTGGCGGCGGGGCGGGCGGTGCTCAGCTTGCCGTTGGTCTCGCCGCGCATGGACATCTTCTTGGGCAACGAGCGCGGTGCCAATTTCTTGTTCTTCAACAAAGGCGATGGGTCGTTCGAGGAATCGGCGGAGCGCTATGGCCTGACCGACAGCCTCGAAAATGTGCGCGGGGTGGCCGTGGGCGACTTCAACGGCGACGGGCGCATGGATGTGCTGTACGGCAACTGGGAAGGGCCACACCGCTTGTTCGTCCGCACCGAGGGCGGCCCCTTCCGCAACGTCGCCCCGCCCGAGATGGCCTTGCCCAGCCGCGTCCGCACCGTGATTGCCGCCGACTTCGACAACGATGGCTATGAAGAACTGTTCTTCAACAACATCGGCGAGCCCAATCGCTTGTTCGGCTTCCGTGAGGGCAAATGGACGCGCATCAACCTCGGGGCGGCCAACGAGCCGCACGGGTTCGGCACCGGCGCGGCGGTCGGCGATTTCAACGGCGATGGCCGCCTCGAGTTGCTGATTTCGCACGGCGAGTCGCAACTTCAGCCGCTCACGCTGTACCAGCCGCTGCCCAACCTGTGCCACTGGTTGCGCGTGCAACCCCTGACGCGCTACGGCGCACCGGCACGCGGTGCCATCGTCCGGCTGGTCAGCCCCACCCGCACCCAAATCCGCGCCATCTGCGCGGGCAGCGGTTATCTGTGCCAGATGGAGCCGGTGGCGCACTTCGGGCTGGGGCCGGAGCCCGAGACGGAGCTGCGCGTCGAGGTCACGTGGCCTGACGGCCTGATGCGCTCGTTTCCGGTGGACGCCATCGACCACACCTACACGGTCGATTATCCAGTCTAAAGCAAGCGTTAAGCATCCAATTGTGGCAAATCGGCACCGGTTTGGGCTACACTTTTAGACGACGCGACAGGCAAATTTAACCGGTGGTCAATTTGACAATACCCCTCGGTTATGTTACCCTGTAACGAGGTTAATTGTGCCAATTTGAACAATCAAAACGGAGCTGGTCGGTATGGCTTTAAACCAATTCGCGCCGATAGCGGTGATGGTGCTTTTGTCGATTGCGCTGACGTTCATCATTTTGGTGATCAGCCGTATTTTCGGCCCTTTCCGGCCTACCACCCGCAAGACTGCCCCCTACGAGTCGGGCATGAAGCCGATTGGGCCGGGTTCTCGGCGCGTCTCGGTCAAGTTCTACCTCGTGGCGGTCTTGTTCATCCTGTTCGACGTGGAAGTGATTTTCATCCTTCCGTTCGCCATCGTGTTTCGTGACTTGGGACTCTATGGCCTCGGGGTCATGGGGTTATTCGTGTTGATTCTTACCGTTGGTTTGATATACGAGTGGAAGAAGGGCGCACTGGAATGGGAGTAACACAAAAGCTCGGCGATTTGGGCGTCGTCACGACGACGCTAGAGACGGCGGTCAACTGGGCGCGCACCGGCGCGACGTGGCCGCTGTTGTTTGGTTTGGCCTGCTGCGCGATCGAGTACATGAGCACGCAGGGCGGTCGCTACGACCTCGCTCGGTTCGGGATGGAGCTCAACCGCGCCAGCCCGCGCCAAGCCGACCTGATGATCGTGGCTGGCCGCGTGACGCGCAAGATGGCGCCGGTCGTGCGGAACCTGTACGACCAGATGGCCAACCCCAAGTGGGTGATTTCGATGGGCGACTGCGCTTCGTGCGGTGGCGTCTACAACAATTATGCGGTGGTGCAGGGCGTCGATGAGGTCATCCCGGTCGATGTGTACGTGGCCGGTTGCCCGCCCCGCCCAGAGCAGCTCATGCACGGCATCCTCACCCTCCAAGAGAAAATCATGGGTGAGCGCATCAAGGAGTGGGCGTAACCGATGAACGTCAAGCCCGCACTCGACCCGATTCAGGCCGTCCAAGCGGCCTTCCCGGGCGCATTGCAAGACGTGGTGGAGTACGCCGGTGAGACCACGCTGGTCATCGACGCCGCCCAACTGGCCAAGGTCTCGCGCTATCTGCGCGACACCGCTGGCCTGATTTACAACTTCCTCAGCGACATCAGCGCGGTGGATTATTACGAGCCGACCGGCGGCATCAGCGGGCGTCCCGCCCGTTTTGGGGTGTGCTATCACATCTACTCGATGCTGTATAACCGCCGCCTGCGCGTCAAGGTGTACGTGGACGAGCAAGATGACGGCAGCAACCCGATCGTCCCTAGCGTGGTGGGCGTGTGGCCCGCGGGCAACTGGCTGGAGCGCGAGGCCGCCGACATGATGGGCATCGTGTTCGAGGGCAACCCCGACCAACGCCGCCTGTTGATGCCGGACGACTGGCAAGGGCACCCGCACCGCCGCGATTACCCGCTGGGCTACGAGACGGTGCAATTCTCGTTCAACGCCGAAGAAATCATGAAGCACAAGCCGTTCGCCAAGGAATAAGGGGGCGCGAGACAGATTATGGCCGCAAATGCTGCGCTCGATACGAGCGTGACCGAATGGGCGGGTAGCCTCGACGACGTGAAAAATCTCGTCACCGAGCGCGCCCTGACCGGCGAAACCATGTTGCTGAACATGGGGCCGCACCACCCCTCGACCCACGGCGTGCTGCGCCTGCTGTTGGAGCTGGACGGTGAAGAAATCATCACCTGCCTGCCCGACATCGGCTTCTTGCACACCGGCATCGAAAAGACCATCGAGTCGAAGTCCTACGAAAAAGGTGTGACCTGCACCGACCGCATGGACTACCTCGCCCCGATGTCGAACAACACCGCCTTCTGCATGGCGGTCGAGAAGCTGGTCGGGCTGGACGTGCCCGAGCGCGCCCAAGTGATGCGCGTGATTTGCCTCGAGCTGACCCGCATCCAAAGCCACCTCGTGTGGCTGGGCACCCACGCCATCGACCTCGGCGCGATGAGCGTGTTCTTGTATTGCTTCCGTGAGCGCGAGAAAATCCTCGACTTGTTCGAGATGATTTCGGGGCAGCGCATGATGGGCAGCTACATGCGCCCGGGCGGTGTCTGGCGCGATTTCCCCGCCGAGTTCATCCCGGGGGTCGAGGCGTTCCTCGACGACTTCCCGCGCCGCATCGAGGATTACGAGACCTTGCTGACCACCAACCCGCTGTGGTTGGATCGCACGCAGGGTGTCGGGGTCATCGAGCCGGACGTGGCGTTGGCGTGGGGCTTCAGTGGCCCGTCGTTGCGCGGCAGCGGCGTCAACTGGGACATCCGCAAGGCCATGCCGTACCTCGGCTATGACCAATACGACTTCGACGTGCCGCTGGGCGAGCACGGCGACGTGTACGACCGCTACCTGTGCCGCATCCGCGAGATGCGCGAGAGCATCAAGATTCTGCGGCAGGCCATCAAGCGCCTGCCCAGCGCCAAGGGCGGCTTCCGCAGCGACAACCGCAAGTATTGCCCGCCCCCCCGCGCCGAGCTGGGGCGCAGCATGGAGGCGGTCATCCACCACTTCAAGCTGTGGACGGAAGGCTTCAGCGCCCCCGACCAAGAGGTGTACGTCGCCATCGAGTCGCCGCGTGGCGAAATCGGCTGCTACCTGCACGGCACGGGCGGCAACAAGCCCCGCCGCGTCCACTTCAAGACGCCCTCGTTCATCCACATTCAGGGCATCCCCTTGATGTCGGAAAACCACATGATTGCAGACCTCGTGGCCATCATCGGCAGCGTGGACATCGTGCTGGGCGACTGCGACCGCTAATCAGGACAAGGCCGAGAGATGAACACTCTACAGCAAAAATACGCCGAGCGTATCCAGACCACCCTCGCCAAGTACCCCGACAAGCGTTCGGCGGTCATGCCGATGCTGTACATCGCGCAGGAGGAGTACGGGCACGTCAACCCCGAGGGCATCCAGCAAGTCGCCGAGATTTGCGATATGGACCCGACTCAGGTCAAGTCGATTGCCGGCTTCTATACGATGTACTCCGAGAAGCCCAAGGGCGAGTACTGGCTTCAGGTGTGCGTTGACCTGCCGTGCGCGTTGCGCGGGGCAGACGAGTTCCATCACTGGCTGTTGCACGAGCTGGACATCGAGGAGGGCGGCACCACCGCTGACGGTGTGTTCACCGTCGAGCACGTGATGTGCCTCGCCGCGTGCGACAAGGCTCCGATGCTCCAGTGCAATTTCCACTTCGAGGAGAACCTCGATAAGGACAAGATGCGTGCCAAGCTCAAGGCGTGGCGCGACCAAGCATTGGCCGCCAAGCGCGGCAAGAAATAACCGTAGGTGTATTGGTAGTTTCCGAGGGCAGGTGCGAGCAATGATTACGGTGGGCGGCAAGCAAATCCCCAACATCATCTACCGCGAGAAGGACATCCCCAACATCCGCGAGTTTGACGTGTACGTCAAAAACGGCGGCTATGAGGGGCTGAAGAAGGCGCTGGGCATGACCCGCGCCACGGTCATCCAAGAGGTGAAGGACTCCAACTTGCGCGGGCGCGGCGGCGCAGGCTTCCCCGCGGGCGTCAAGTGGTCGTTCATCCCGCAGAACAACGCGGTCAACTACGTGACGGTCAACGCCGACGAGAGCGAGACCGGCACGTTCAAAGACCGCCAAATCATGGAGAACAACCCGCACCAATTGATCGAAGGCGCGCTGATTTGCGCCTATGCGGTCAAGGCCAAGGCGGTCTACATCTACTTGCGCGGCGAGTTCTGGGACGTGGCGCACGAGCTGGACAAGCACATCGAGGCCGGTCGTAAGGCGGGCTTGTACGGTGCCAACGGCACGCTCAAGGACGCCGAGGGCAACCCGTTCACGGTCGAGGTCTACACGCACCTCGGCGCTGGCGCGTACATCTGCGGCGAAGAGTCGGCCTTGCTCAACAGCCTCGAGGGCAAGCTGGGGCAACCCCGCGTCCGCCCGCCGTTCCCCGCCCAAAAGGGCGGTGGTTTGTACGGTGAGCCGACCGTGGTCAACAACGTCGAGACGCTGGCCAACGTGCCGTGGATCATCACCAACGGCGCGGCGGCCTACAAGGGCATCGGCGTCGGCAACAGCACCGGCACCAAGATTTTCTGCCTGAGCGGGCACGTCAAGCGCCCGGCCAACTACGAATTGCCGTTCGGCGTGACCTTCCGTGAGCTGCTGTACGAGTACGGCGGCGGCCCTTTGGATGGGCGCACGTTCAAGGCGATTTTGCCGTCGGGCGGCTCCGGCCCGATCATCCGCGTGACCGATGAACTGCTCGACACGCCGCTGACCTACGAAGACCTGCAAAAGCACAACTCGATTTTGGGGTCGGCCTCGGTCATCGTGATGGACGACACCACCGACATCGTGTGGGTGGCCTCGAAGGTCATCAAGTTCTTCAAGCACGAGAGCTGCGGCAAGTGCACCCCGTGCCGCGAGGGTACCTACTGGCTCGATAAGGTGCTCGACCGCATCTTGCGCGGTGAAGGCCGCGCCAACGATGTCGATTTGATCGCCAACGTGGCGGCCAACATGAAGCCGACCACGCTGTGCGCGCTGGGCGAGTTCGCGGCCAATCCGGTGATTTGGACGATCAAGAACTTCCCCGAAGAGTTCAAGGCGTGGGTCGAGGGTGACCGCAAGGGGCCGCAATTGGCGCCGATGGCACTGCCCAGCCCTGCCGCAGACTAGGGGTCGGTGAGAGGATGAGCCGCGAGGCCGACCGTTCGCAGCGCATCGGGGCGCTCACCCGCGCCATCGAAGCGCAACCGGACGACCCCGCACCGTACCTGTACCGTGGGGAGTTGCTGGCCGAGCTAGGGGAGGCCGAGCGCGCCCTGCAAGACTTCCGCCGAGCGGCGCTTCTGGCGGATGGGCAGTTCAAGACACAATCGTGGGGCGTGGTCGCACAAGTCATTCGCGACCGCGCCCTACGCGGGTTACAGCAAGCGCAGGGCGCTCTGGGGCGCGCTGCGAAACGAGGCGGGGAAGCATAAAGGAAAGACCGATGACGAAAACAGTCACGATTACCATTGACGATAAGCCCTATGAGGTTCCGGCGGGGTCGAACCTTGTCGATGTGGCCAAGTTCCACGCCGACAACGACATCCCCGTTTTCTGCTACCACCCGAAGATGGCGCCGGTCGGCATGTGCCGCATGTGCCTCGTCGAGATGGGCAGCATCGAGAAAGACCGCGCCACCGGCGAGGTGTTGCTGGACGAGGCCGGTAAGCCGAAGGTGCGCTGGATGCCCAAGCTCCAGACCGCCTGCACCCAATTGGTGGCCGACGGCATGGTCATCCGCACCGCCACCCCTGAGGTCAAGGTCGCCCGTGAGAACGTGGTCGAGTTCTTGCTGACCAGCCACCCGCTGGACTGCCCGATTTGCGATAAGGGCGGCGAGTGCCCGTTGCAAAACCTGACCATGGAGCACGGCAAGGGCGGCAGCCGCATGGCCTACGAGGACAAGCAACACCTCGAGAAGCACGTGCCGCTGGGCACCCCCGATAGCGCGCTGGTCTACCTCGACGAGGAGCGCTGCATCCAGTGCGCCCGTTGCGTGCGCTTCCAAGATGAAGTGGTCGGTGACGACGTGCTGGCCTTCCACGAGCGTGGCCGTCGCCTGCAAATCATCACCAACAGCGCCCCGCACGGTTTCGATACCTATTTCAGCGGCAACACCACCGACATCTGCCCGGTGGGCGCGCTGACGACCGCCGACTTCCGTTTCGGCGCCCGCCCGTGGGAATTGACCGAAATCCCCAGCATCGACCCGTTCGATGCCGCGGGCAGCAACATCAGCTTGAGCACGCGCCTCGACCGCGATTTTGGCGGGCGCGCCATGATTAAGCGCGTGATGCCGCGCCAAAACGAGGAAGTCAACGAGATTTGGATCAGCGACAAGGTGCGCTTTGGCCACCACTTCACCCGTAGCGACCAACGCCTGCAAAAGGCGATGGTTCGCACCGGTGGCAAGCTGAGCGAGACCACGTGGGCGGAAGCCCTGAAGGTCGCCGCCGAGAAAATCAAGGCGGCGGGCAACAAGGTCGCGGCCATCGCCGGTAGCGGCATGAGCAACGAAGACCTGTTCGCGCTCAAGCAGTTGGTCAACGCGGCGGGCGGCAAGCACCTCGGCGCGTGGCCCATCACCCACACCGGCGCGGAATTGCTGGCGCAGGTCGGGCTGAGCAAGGGCAGCAACCTCGGCGCGCTGGGCAAGGGCGACGCGGTGCTCATCATCGCCAGCGACCTCGAGGAAGAGGTGCCGATGTGGCGCTTGCGCCTGAAGCGCGCCCACGACCGTGGTGCGTTGGTGGTGGTCGCCAATGCGCGCAAGACCCGCATGGACGATTTCGCCGACGCCGCCCCGCGCTACGAGGCGGGCAAGGCCGCGCACTGGCTGCACGACCTGAAGAAGAACCACGCCGACCTCGCCCAAAAGCTGGCGGGCGCGCAAAACCTCGTCATCGTGACCGGCGCGGAAGGCTTGACGTTGGACGGCCACCGTGCCCTGATGCAGGCCGCCGCCAACTTCTTGATTGAGTCGCACCACGTCGGCAAGGCCAACAACGGCTTGCTCTCGACGTTGCCGGGTGCCAACGGCATGGGCTTGCACTATTTCGGCTTCTCGCCCGAGCAAACGCTCCTGATTGCCAAGTCGGCTCCCAAGGTCTTGATTGTCGCGCAGGCCGAGCTGCTGGCCGACGACCCGACCGCCGAGGCGTGGCTCTCGAAGGTCGAGACGGTCATCAGCCTCAACCTGTTCCCCGATGCGCTGACCCAACGCTACGCGCAGGTCGCGTTGCCCATCCAGTCGTTCGCGGAGCGTGACGGCACCTTCACCAACGGTGAGCGCCGCGTGCAACGCTTCTATACCGCGCAAGGCCCGATGGGTGAGGCGCTTCCGGCGTGGCAGGCCATTGGCCGCCTGACCGAAGCGGCGGGCTTGGGCAAGGCCAAGCTGAGCGCGGCGGCGGTGATGCTGGAAATCAGCCAGACCGTGCCCGCCTTCAGCGGCATGACCTACAAGGCCATCAGCAAGGTCGAGAAGCAGTTCCCCGACGTGGGCGGCAACGACCAGTATTACGGCGGCACCGCCTACCAGAACAAGGGCGGCCTCGGCTTGGTCATCCCGACGGTGGCGGACAAGGGCGAGAAGGTGGCGATTGCCATGCCTGAACTGCCGCAAGCGCCCAAGCCGTCGGCAGGGGAGTTCGTGGTCATCCCCGCCACCCGCTTGTACAACAACGAGAGCGTCTTCAAGCCCAGCTTGCTGGTGCAGCCGCGGGTGATGGCGCCTTATGCCGAAATCAACAGCGCCGACGCCAAGAAGCTCGGCATCGAGCAGGGCGCGGTGGTCGAAATCAAGGCGGGCGGCACGACCGTGCGCGTCAAGGCGCACGTCAATGGCGGCGCGCCTGAGGGCAGCATCGTGCTCCCGCGCCACCTGACGGCAGAAGCGGTGCCGGTCGCCATCACCACCGGCACGGTCAGCAAGGTTTAAGGGAGGGTAGCACATGAACCGTAAGGTCTTCGGGATTCCTTTACCCATCCTGATTGGGGTCGGCTTGGTCGTGGTGGTCGGCGGCGCGCTGCTGACCTTCGCGGCGGGGTCGGCGCTGTATCAGATGATCGAGGCGGGCGGGCACAACACGCCCGTCCCGTGTGAGCGCAGCGAGGGGTGCTCGTTCTGGCAACCCATCGTGTTCTCGGCGTTGTTCCTGTTCATCGTGGTGACGGGCTTCGCCTACACCACCTTGCTGGAGCGCAAGTACATCGCGTGGTTTCAGCAGCGCGTCGGCCCCAACCGCGTCGGCCCCGGTGGCTTCTTGCAACCGGCGGCGGACGGCCTCAAGCTCATCTTCAAAGAAGACATCGAGCCGGCCAAGGCCTACAAGGCGGTCTACCGCATCGCCCCGATGCTCAAGGCCGTGCCGGTCTTGATCGTGATGGCCGTGACCCCGCTGGGGCCGCGCATCACCATCCCGTGGGTCGATGGCTTTTGGTACAACGTGCCGCTGTACGTCTCCAACATCAACGTCGGCGTGCTGTGGATTTTGGCCGTCACCTCGATTGCCACCTACGGCGTGGCGCTGGCGGGCTGGAGCAGCAACAACAAGTACGCCATGCTGGGCGCGTTGCGCGCCTCGGCGCAGATGATCAGCTATGAGCTCAGCCTCGGCCTCGCCATGATCGTTCCGGTCATGTTGGCGGGGTCGATGAGCGTGGTGGACATCATCGAGGCGCAGGCCGGTTCGCCGCTCAATTGGTTCGTGTTCCAGAACCCGCTGGCCGCAGGCATCTTGATCATCGCGCTGGTGGCCGAGACCAACCGCGCCCCGTTCGACCTGCCGGAGGCCGAGCAAGAATTGACCGCGGGCTACATGACCGAATACAGCGGCATGAAGTTCGCGCTGTTCATGATGGCCGAGTATCTGGGCATGATTGCCAGCAGCTTGATTGCGATGTCGCTGTTCTTCGGCGGCTACCACTTCTTCTTCGTCGAGAGCGCGCCGATTTTGGGCGTGGTCGTGACGATTGCCAAGGTGGTGCTGTGCTTGATTGGCTTCGTGTGGTTGCGCGCCACCTTGCCGCGCATCCGCTATGACCGCCTGATGAGCTTCGGCTGGAAGATTTTGCTGCCGCTGGCGCTGTTGTCGGTGGTGTGGACGATGGTGGCGGTGGTGATTGGCGATGTGTTCGGGCCGACCGGCTACGCCATCGTCAGCGGCCTGATGTTCGCGGGGCTGATTGCGGGGGCGTACTTCTTGTTTGGCCGCGAGAAGGCCAACGAGGACGAGCCCGAGGTGGACGAAGACCCGATGATTACCGGCGAGCGCCGCGGCTTGGGCTTTGCGGCCTTGCAGGTGGTCGGTGGTGTGCTGGCGGTGCCGTTCGTGCTGTATAACAGCGGGCTGAAACTGCTGGACAAGCTGGCGACCTTGGCGCCGGAACCGAAGAAAAAAGACGACGCGCCGAAAGATAGCTCGGCAGACTAGGCGATAGGGAGGTAACGACACATCATGAACGTGATTCGCGGTTTTGCCACGACGTTCAAGCACCTCTTGGAAGAGCCGACGACCCTGCAATATCCCGAGCAGGTGCGTCCGTTCCAAGAGCGGTTCAAGGGGCGGCACCACTTGCGCCGCTACGACAACGGCCTCGAGAAGTGCATCGGTTGCGCCTTGTGCGCGGCGGCGTGCCCTGCCGACGCCATCTGGGTCGAGGCGGCGGAGAACACCGACGAGGAGCGCTACAGCCCGGGCGAGCGCTACGCCAAGACCTACGAAATCAATATGCTGCGCTGCATCTTCTGCGGCTACTGCGAGGATGCCTGCCCGACGCAGGCCATCCAGATGGGGCATGAGCACCGCCTGAGCTTCACCGACCGGCGCGATGCCATCTACACCAAGGATATGTTGATCGACCCCGTCCCCGACGGGCAGCAAGGGACGCCTCGTCCGGTCGAGCCCGGGGTCTACACCCGCTCGATTCCGGACATGGAGAACCCGCGCTAACGCCAAATTGTGCGGCATCCAAGAGCGCCGGAGTCTTTGAACTACGGCGCTCTTGTGTTAAACTGCACAAGCCGCGACCTTCGCGCAAGGACTGGACTTTGAGCATGACTGTTGAAATCTTGTTGTTCATGGCGGTGGGTGTTGTCACCATCGTCACAGCGGCGATGATGTTGCTGAGCCAGAACGCTGTCCACAGCGCTCTGTTCCTCATCGTCAACTTCATCGGCGTTGCATTTCTCTATCTGATGCTGGAAGCCCCGTTTTTGGCGATGGTTCAAATCGCCGTGTACGCGGGCGCAATCATGGTGTTATTCCTGTTCGTCATCATGTTGCTGGGAGCCGAAAAAACCGGAGCGGGCGCAAATTTGCGCCGCTTTCCATGGTTGGCCCCGGTAGCGGTGACGTTGGCGGTGTCGTTCATCATCTCGGTGGGCGCAGCGCTGACGCAGGGTCAAATCGACGCGCAAGCGCCCGAGGCGCGTGATGCACAGGTGCGCTTCGTGCACGCCGCGCCCATCGCGATGTCGGAGAGCGTGGAGGGGGGCTTGCCCGCCAACCGCACCTTCGTGCTGCGCGTCAACGACGAGGTCATCGATGAGTCATTCGTCTTCGGTGACGAGACCGAGTTCGTCGAGGTCGCGCCCGGGCTGGTCAACATCGGCTTGCGCGCCACCGCCGACGGCCAAGACCTCGTGACGACCACGCTGGAATTGACCGCCAACAGCGTGCAGACCGCCGTGCTGGCCGGTGAGGAGGCCATCAGCTTCTATAGCGTGGCGCAACCCGACACGGCTGGGCTGACGGTGTTCAACGCCTATCCGGCCTTGCCCGCGCTGGCGTTCGGCGACCTGAAGGGCGAGCTGTTCGACGACGCCCGCCGCATCTTGCCGGTCGGTGCCGATGAGGTCGCGTTCGGCACGGCCAGCGCGCCGTTGCAATACCCTGCCGACTTCCCGAACTGGGTGGCTTACGCGCCCGGCAGCATCGAGGATGTCAGCCGCATCACCGACGCGGCTGAATTGCGCGATGTGGTCGTCCGCATCAGCGAGTTCTTGCCCGAGATGCGCTATAACGAGGACGCGCTGGTGGTGATTGGCACGGAGCGCCGCCCCGATGGGTCGTTGCGCCCGACGGCCACCCGCCTCGACGCCGCCAGCCTCGAGCCGTTCGGCTCGGTGCGCACCATCGGCGGGATGTTGTTCATCGACTACCTGCTGCCGTTCCAATTGGTGGCGATGCTGCTGTTGGCGGCGATGGTCGGCGTGATCGTGATTACCTATCGCGGCGAGCACGTCCCCAAGCCCAGCCGTGCCACCCGCCGCAAGGTGGCGCGCCCGCTCACCAGCGTGATTGCCAGCCAGACCGGCAGTGACTTGGCAGAGGACGACGCGCCCAAGCTGCCCGAAAAGACCGAGCCGGTAGCGGGCGATTAAGCGCGCACATCAGGGGGAGACATCGTGGTTCCAACCGAAGCATTCGTCATCTTGAGTATGGTGTTGTTTGCGATGGGGACGCTGGGCGTCCTGCTGCGTCGCAATGCCATCATCGTTTTTATGTCCGTCGAGCTGATGCTCAACTCGGCCAACTTGGCCTTGGTGGCCTTCAGCCGCCAATGGCAGAACGCCGACGGGCAATTGTTCACCTTTTTCGTGATGACCGTGGCCGCTGCCGAAGTCGCCGTGGGTCTCGCGATTATGGTCGCCATTTTCCGCACCAAGCAGAGCATCAACATCGATGAGCTGCACCTGATGGAAGGTTAAAGAGCCGATGGAAAACCTCGCGCTCCTCGCGCCACTGATCATTTTGCTCCCGTCGGTTGGCGCGTTCATCAACTTCGTGTGGGGCCCCAAGCTCGACGAGCGGATGTCGGCCATCATCGGCACGGTTGCCTCCGGTTCGACGTTCTTCGTCGCGCTGGGCTTCCTGAGCTACCTGACCGGCAATTACTTCGAGCCGGCCATCATCGACCCGCCCTTGCTGGACGGTTGGATCCGCATCGGGTCGGTCAACCTCGACATCCCGTGGCAACAGCGCATCGACACCCTGAGCGTGACCATGTGCTTGTTCGTGACGTTCGTCGGCACGTTCATCCACCTGTACGCGGCGGGCTACATGCACGGCGATAAGCGCTTCAGCCGCTTCTTCGCGTACCTCAACATGTTCTTGGCCTTCATGCTCATCCTCATCACCGGCAACAACTTGCTGATGATGTTCGTGGGTTGGGAAGGCGTGGGCGTGTGCTCGTACCTGCTGATTGGCTTCTGGTGGGACAAGTCCAAGGGCGAGGGCATCAAGAACGCCAACGCGGCGCGCAAGGCGTTCATCGCCAACCGCGTCGGCGACTTCGGCGTGTTGATGGCCATCTTCTTGTGCTTCTGGACGTTCGGCACGCTCGACTTCTTCAAGGCCACCGAGGTGGTCAACCCGTCGCACGTCGCGCACCTCGCCGAGGGCGGCCACGGTGAAGAGCATGGCTCGGAAACCGAGGAGCACGGCGCGGAAGAGGGCGGTGAGCACGGGGGTGAGGCCGAGGGCGAGAGCCTCGCGGCGCAAACCGTGGCGCTGGCCTCCGACACCACCATTGAAGAGGGCGAGACCACCGGCGGCGGTGAGGGTGACGGGCACGGCGCGGCCACCGAGGGCGATGCCCACGGTGAAGGCGAGGCGCACGCTGCCGAGGGTGAAGCCCACAGCGGCCCGACCTATCTCGACAACAGCCACCTGACCTTCAGCCAGCTCGGTATGTTCGGCCAAGCCGAAAAACTGATGAAGCTGAAGGACGGCGAGACGCTCGACCGCGGCGACGGCACCCAAGTCGGGCGCACCTTCACGGTCGGCGGCGTGACGATGGACATCGGCACGATCGTCAGCCTGATTGCCCTGTTCATGCTGTTGGGCGCGGCGGGCAAGAGCGCGCAAATCCCGCTCTTCGTCTGGTTGCCCGACGCGATGGCGGGCCCGACGCCGGTCTCGGCGCTCATCCACGCCGCCACCATGGTGACGGCGGGCGTGTACATGATGGTGCGCTCGAACACCTTCTTCTACTTCTCGCCCGAGGTGTCGTTGTTCGTCACCATCATCGGCGGTGTGACGGCGCTACTGGCCGGTTTCATGGCGCTGGGGCAGTGGGACATCAAGCGCGTCTTGGCCTACTCGACCGTCTCG
Source organism: Anaerolineae bacterium (assembly GCA_025454715.1). Taxonomy (GTDB): domain Bacteria; phylum Chloroflexota; class Anaerolineae; order Aggregatilineales; family Phototrophicaceae; genus Flexicrinis. Next base: position 5,620 of record JALONY010000001.1, on the reverse strand, counting down.
CAGCTCGGCTTCATGGTGGCGGCGGTCGGCATCGGCGCGTATGCCGCGGCGATGTTCCACATGATTACGCACGCCTTCTTCAAGGCGCTGTTGTTCCTCGGCAGCGGCTCGGTCATCCACGGCATGGAGCACGGTCACCATCACCTGCATGACCACGGGCACGCCAAGGGTGGCCACGGCCACGACGACAAGCACGGCGCGCACGACAGCCACGGCCACGACGCGCACGCCCACAAGGCCGACGCGCACGGCCACGACGACAAGCACGACGACCACGGCCACGATGACCACTTCGACCCGCAGGACATGCGGACGATGGGCGGCCTGTGGCGGCGGATGCCGATTACCTTCGTGACCTACGTCATCGGCGCGGCGGCGCTGGCCGGTCTGTGGCCGCTGGCGGGCTTCTGGAGCAAAGACGAAATCCTCGCGGACTCGTGGGTGGCGGGCGTGTTCGACGGCAAGCTGAGCGGTTATATCGCGCTGGCGTTGCTGTTGGTCTCGGCCTTCCTGACCGCCTTCTATATGACCCGTCAGGTCTGGATGGTGTTCTTCGGCGAGCCGCGCCACGAGGCGGCCAAGCACGTCCCCGAGAGCGTCTGGCAGATGACCGTCCCGCTGATTGTGCTGGCGGTGTTCAGCGTGTTCATCGGCTTCATCAACATCCCGACCGACTCCGGTTTGGCGGCCATCGGGTTCGATTTCATCTTCGGTGAGCACCTGCTGACCGATTGGCTGGAGTACAGCGTGCTGCACGCGCACGTCGGCATCTTCCGCCTCGAGATTGCGGCGATTGCCACCGCGCTGGGCTTCGCGGCCATCTTCCTCGGGATACGGGTGTACGGGGGCAACCGCGCCCTGACCCCCGACGGGCGCGACCCGTTGCAAGCCAACGCCGCGACCCGCCCGTTCTGGTCGCTGGCCAATGCGCGCATGTACTGGGACGAGGCGTACAACCTGCTGTTCATCCGCCCGTTCCAAGCCATCGCCAAGTTCGTGGCCGAGGTCATCGATTGGAAGTTCTGGCACGATTACGTGCACGACGACGTGATTGGCAAGGGCTTCAACGGGGCGGCCAAGCTGTTGAGCAAGCCGGTTGACCAAGGCGTGGTCGATGGCTCGGTGCGCGGGGTGGGGCGTCTGGTGAAGTGGTTCAGCGGTGTGCTGCGCCGCTCGCAGACGGGTTATGTTCGTGTGTATGCGGTGGCGCTGCTGGTCGGCGTGGTCGCCGTGGTGGTCTTGATGCTGCTGCCGTTGGTGCAAAGCTAAGTGAGGGTGATGATGGAAATGAGTGGGCTTTCGCTCTTGACGGTGGTGTTATTCATGCCCATGGTGGGCTTGACCATCGTCTTGTTCATGAATGAAGAGAAGCAACGCAACGCGATCCGCTGGACGACCTTCGGGTTTACCATCGCGACGTTCTTGCTCTCGCTGCTGCTGTGGGCGCTGCACGACCCGACCAACCCGGGGCTGCAATTCGTCCAGCGCAATGATTGGCTGCCGTCCTTCGGGGTCAGCTACTACGTCGGCATCGACGGCATCGGCTTGATCATGATCTTGCTGACCACGTTCATCGTGCCGCTGGCCGTCCTGTTCTCGTTCACCAGCCACATCTTTGAAGAGCGTGGCCGCGAGAAGCTGTACTACATGTTCATGCTGCTGCTGCAATGGGCGATGATTGGCGTGTTCGCGGCGCAAGACCTCGTGATTTTCTACATCTTCTGGGAAGTCACGCTGGTGCCGATGTACTTCTTGGTCGGCATCTGGGGCGGTGAGCAGCGCGTGTACGCGGCGCTCAAGTTCTTCCTCTACACCATGGCCGGCTCGATTCTGATGCTGTTGGCCGTGCTCTACGTCGGCAGCCAAGCCAACACCTTCGCCGTGCCCGAAATCGTGGCTGCGGTGCAGGCGGGCACGCTCACCTTCCCGTTCGATGGCTTGTTCAGCACGCAATCGTTCCTGTTCCTCGGCTTCTTGATCGCGTTCGCCATCAAGGTTCCCATCTTCCCGTTCCACAGCTGGTTGCCGGACGCGCACGTGCAAGCCCCGACCGCTGGCTCGGTCATCCTCGCCGGTGTGTTGCTCAAGATGGGTACCTACGGCATCATCCGCTTCTGCTTGCCGATGTTCCCTGAGGCGTCGGTGGCGTGGGCGCCGGTGGTCGGTGCGCTGGGCGTCATCGGCATCATCTATGGCGCGTGGGTCAGCTATGCCCAGCAAGACATCAAGAAGCTGGTGGCCTACTCGTCGGTCTCGCACATGGGCTTCGTCGTGATTGGCATCTTCGCGCTCAACGCCGAGGGCTTGCAAGGCGCGACCCTCCAGATGGTCAACCACGGCGTCAGCACCGGCGGCTTGTTCTTGCTGGTCGGTATGCTGTATGAGCGCCGCCACACCAAGGACATCAACGCCTATGGCGGCATCTGGAAGGCGTTGCCGTTCTTCGGCGCGCTCAGCCTGATCATCACCCTGAGCAGCATGGGCTTGCCCGGCCTCAACGGCTTCGTCGGCGAGTTCACCATCCTGCTGGGCACCTTCGGCAGCCAAGTGCTGGGCTTCGGCTTCGCGCTGTTCGCCACGCTCGGCGTCATCTTGGCCGCCATCTACATGTTGTACATGTTCCAGAAGGTGTTCCTCGGTGAGCTGGACAAGGAAGAGAACAAGCACCTCCACCCGATGAACTGGAAAGAAGTCACGGTGTTGGTCGTGGTCGTCATCATGATTTTCTGGATTGGCTTGCAGCCGTCCATCTGGTTCGACATCATGGACTCGTCCACTAAGTCAATCGTCGATGGCATCGCGCAGGTCGCGCCGCAAATCACGGCGATGCTGCGGTAGGGGGGATGATGACCGTCCCGTCTTGGACTGACTTAAACCTCGGGGCGACCCTGCCCGCCGTGATGCTGGCGATTGGGACGACGCTCCTGTTGTTGGTGGACGTGTTCCTGCCCAAGGAACGCCGAAACCTGACCGCTTGGTTGGCGATGGGGGGGCTGGTCGTCAGTTTCGTGCTGACGCTGGCCACCTTCAACCAGCAGACCACCGCGCTGATGGACATGTTCATCGGCGACACGTTCAGCAGTTTCATGAACATGATCGTGCTGGTGGCCGCCGCGCTGACCATCCTGATCAGCATCGACTACATGAACCGCACCGGCTCGGCTCGCGGGGAGTTCTGGTCGCTCTTGTTGCTCTCGACCGCGGGCGTGATGTTCATGTCCTCGGCCAATGACCTCGTGGTGATTTTCGTCGCGCTGGAGTTGCTGTCCATCCCGTTGTACGTGATGGCGGCCTTCCGCAGCAACAACGCCAAGAGTGAAGAGTCCGGCATGAAGTACTTCGTGCTGGGCGCGTTCGCCAGCGCGTTCTTCGTGTACGGCGCGGCGCTGGTGTTCGGTGCGACCGGCACCACCAACCTGACTGAAATCTTCGCGGCGGTCTCGTCCATCAGCGCCGAGGGCGGCGCATCGCTGGCCTACCTGCTGGTCGGCGCGGGCTTGATCGTGGTGGCGCTGGGCTTCAAGGTCGCGGTCGTGCCGTTCCACATGTGGACGCCGGACGTGTACGAGGGTGCCCCGACGCCGGTCACCGCGTTCATGAGCGTGGGCGCCAAAATCGGCGGCTTCGCGGCCTTGCTGCGCGTGCTGGTCTCGGCATTGCCCACCCTGACGGCGGGTCAAGCGCCCGACCCGGTGTGGATGAACACCGTCATGATCATCAGCGGTTTGACGATGATCGTCGGCAACTTCGTGGCCGTCAGCCAGACCAACCTGAAGCGCATGTTGGCCTACTCGTCGATTGCCCACGCCGGTTATATCTTGATGGCGGTGGCCGCCGCGGCTGACCCCGCGCAAGCCGACGCCGCCGCCAAGGCCGCGCTGGTCTACCTGCTGTCGTACACCTTCACCAACCTCGGCGCGTTCGCGGTGGTGGCGGCGGTCGAGAAGAACGACGGCACCGGCACCGACATCACCGACCTGACCGGCCTCGCCCGCTCTAGGCCGATTTTGGCGGCCATGATGGCGGTCTTCATGCTCAGCCTGACCGGTATCCCGCTCACGGCGGGCTTCACCGGCAAGTGGTTCATCTTCCAGTCCAGCATCGACGCCGGCCTGTTCCCGCTGGCCATCGTCGGCGTGCTGACCAGCGTGGTGAGCGCGTACTATTACGTGCGTATCATCGTGACGATGTACCTGCTGGACGGCGCGGGCGACCCCGCCCAAGGCGCGACCCGTGCGGTCAACCTCGCGCTGTACATCTCGTTGGCGGGCACGCTGGTGCTGGGCTTGTTCCCCATCCTCGCCACCAACCTGACCCAAGCCGTGACGCTGGTGGCCTCGGTCGCGCCGTAAGGCCGCCCAACGCCCCACCGATAACGAAAAACGCCCCCATCCGTGCTACGGGTGGGGGCGTTTTCGTGGTTGGCCTCAGCCTTTGTCGTCCATGCCTTTGGCCTCGTCCCACAGTTGGTCGGCGTAGTGCTGGAACTCGGGGCCGTAATCGTACATCTCTTGGGCATATTCGCGCAGGAGGTCGGGCGTGCGCCCACACAAGCTCAGCAATCGCTCATAAGCGGGGCTTTTCATCTGCACCGGCAACAAGCGTGAGCGCAAATCGAGCGCCAACGCCGCACGGATGTCCTCGGGCGATTGGGCGCGCTGCACGGCCTGCACGAACTGTTGCTGGGCACGCTCGAACTCGGTGGCGCGGGCGCTCCGCCCGAACAACCCGAGATACTGGTACACGATTTCGGCGAGGGTGGGGGGAGTGGGTTTGGAGCCCATATGGCGTCCTCTCTCTGTGCGATGCCCCGATGCTGGGGGGTGGGGTGGTTGCGATTCTAACGTAAACCGATGACAATGGGAGTGTAGTTTTGTATCGTCTATCGTTGTGATGGTTTGCGCCCTATGCCGATTGCGCGCCTGACTTGGCTTCACCCCGAAACGCACGAACCGCAGTCTTATGACCTCCATGAGGGCATGTTGGTGCGGATTGGGCGTGCGGCTTCCAATGACATCAGCGTCCCCCACGTCACCGTATCGCGGCTTCACGCCATCGTCCAATACGAGGATGGCATGTTCGTCTTGTCCGACCAAGGAAGCTCGAACGGGACGTTTTTGAACGACCAACAAATCGCGACGCCCCAGCCGTTGGTCTCGGGCGATCGCATCCGCTTGTATGGCCCCGAACTGTTGTTTTCCGCCGTGGAGCTGGACGCGCACGCCCCGACGACCACGCCACAAGACGAGGCCACGGTCTTGCCTTCGGCGCTGGAGGCCAACACGGTGCAGTCTGTGGCCTATCTGTTGTTTTTGAACGGGGCGCAAAAAGACCTGCGCGTGCCGCTGGCGATGAAGGAACTGCGGATTGGGCGCGCCACCCAAAACCACACGTGGGAGGTCGGGGTGCAAGACAGCACCGTCAGCCGCCCGCACGCCCGCCTGCAAAACGTGGATGGGGCGTGGACGGTGCAAGACCTCGGCAGTTCCAATGGGACGATGGTCAACGGCAACCGCCTGACCGAGAAGCCCAAAATCTTGATTGACAGCGACATCATCACGGTCGGCTCGACCATGCTGCAATACCGCATCGGGCGCTGACGCCACCCACTCCTCACCCC
>JALONY010000421.1 GCA_025454715.1 Anaerolineae bacterium | reverse complement strand
TTCATGGTCTGTTGCATGGCGTCGCGCAGGGTGTAGGCGCGGGTCTTGCCCTTGCTGGCGCGGATGCGGTTGAACTCGGCCTCGACATCGCGCCCCGCGTCGGCGGGCAGGTCGATGAACTGCGCTTGCTTGACGAAATCGGCGATGTTCTTGCCGCCGCGCCGCCCGAACACGATCAAGTCCACCAGCGAGTTGGTGCCGAGGCGGTTGGCGCCGTGCACGCTGACGCAGGCCGTCTCACCGGCGGCGTACATGCCGCGCAGCACGGTGTTGTTCTCGTCCAGCACTACTTCGGCGTCGATGTTGGTCGGGATGCCGCCCATGGCGTAGTGCGCGGTCGGTTGGATCGGCATCGGCTCGGTCACGGGGTCAACGCCCAAGTAGGTGCGGCAGAAGTCGAGGATGTCGGGCAGCTTGCTCTCGACGTAATGGCGGTCGATGCGCTTTTTCTCGCCCGCCTCGGCGTAGTAGCGGTTGACCGTCTCGGGGCGGATGTCGAGATAGACGTAATTCTTGCCGCCGATGCCGTTGCCCTTCTGGATTTCGTTGTAGATGGCGCGGCTGACCACGTCGCGGCTGGCGAGGTCTTTCACGCTGGGGGCATATTGCTCCATGAAGCGCTCGCCGTGGCGGTTGACCAACACGCCGCCCTCACCGCGCACGCCCTCGGTAATCAGGATGCCGAGCTTGAAGATGCCGGTGGGGTGGAATTGGAAGAACTCCATGTCCTGCATCGGGATGCCGCGCCGGAAGACCGCCGCCGCACCGTCGCCGGTCATGCTGTGCGCGTTGCTGGTCACTTGCCAGCACCGCCCCCACCCGCCCGAGGCGAACAGGGTGGCCTTGCTGTGGAACAGGTGCAGCTCACCACTGCTCAGGTCAACGGCGGCCACGCCGACGCACGCGCCTTGGTTCATCAACGTATCGACGACGTGGAACTCGTCGAAGAAGCGCACGTTGTTCTTGATGCATTGCTGGTACAACGTCTGCAAAATCATGTGGCCGGTGCGGTCAGCGGCGTGGCAGGCGCGATAGGCCAAGCGCTTGCTCCCGAACTCCAACGTGTGGCCACCGAAGCGGCGTTGCGAGATTTTGCCCTCGTCGGTGCGGTCGAACGGCAAGCCCATGTGCTCCAGCTCGATGACCGCATCGACCTAGGCGTGATAAATCGGCTTGTCGGGGTTGTCGTCATCGCCGATTTTGTTGCCCAGCGCCGCACCGATGCCGCCCTGCGCCGCGCCGGTGTGCGAGCGGGTCGGGTACAATTTGCTGACCACGGCGACCTTTGCGCCGCCCTTGCTGGCATACAAGGCCGCCATCAGGCCAGCGCCGCCAGCCCCCACGATAATCGCGTCGTATTGGTGCTTTTTCATCTGTCGTTTCCTTTGCTGTGCTTACGATAAACCTAGTGTTAGAGGCCGAGCGCTTGTTGGCAGAAGGCCGAGAGCGGGCGACCGATGTGCTCCTGCGACTCGCAGGCCATGATGATGGCGTCGCGGTCGATGGACGACAACAGCGCCGCACCACCCACCACCAACAAGACCACCGCGCCAATCAGGCACAGGTACACGGCGGCGCGCTTGAGCAGCATGTTGCCGGTGGTGTAGTCGGTCAGGACGTAGCGCAAACCGTTGAAGCCGTGCACCGTCACCAGCAGCAGCAGGCCGATGTCGTAGATGCGCCAGATGGCGAGGCCGGTGGTCGCGCCCGACAGCGAGGTGTTCCAGCGCGCCAAGACGAACTCGACCGCGGTGCCGCTGACGTTGACGAGGCCGTTGGTGCCGACGATGGTCTTACCGGCGACGGTCAAATCGAACACGCCTTGGATCAGGTGCATCATGGCGAGGTGCCCGAACACCAACGGGACGATCAAGAAGCCGCTGGCGCGCATGTACGACCACCAGAAGCGCTCGACGCGGCTGCCGGGCTTGCCCTTGCCCTCGGCGTCGTCGTTGCCGGCAATCATGCCGACCACGCCCGAGACCAAGACCGCCCCGACGATGGCGGCGGCGATGCCGACCGCGAACGGGAGCTGAGCTTGCAGCACCTTCTCGAGCGGCAAGATGAACGGGTCGTGCTGGTAGTGCACCAACACGTGGTTGAACATGATGATGAAGGTCGGGATGAGGGTGAGCAACGTCGCGCCGACCACCACCCACGCCGCCCGTTCTTGGTGCTTCCACCAGCGCGGGTTGGCGTCGAATAGCGAGATGCGTAAGCCGTTGTAGGCGTGATAAATCACGCAGGCCACCAGCACGAACTCACCGAGGGTGAACAAGGGCGATTGATAGACGGCGATGGCTTCTTCGTACAAGCCCGGGTAGAACACCGCCCACGACGTGTCGATGACGTGCAGCACGAGGAACAGCACGACCCCGAGGCCGGTGACGCGGTGCAAGACCCAGCTCCACTGGCCGATGGCACCGCGATAGCGCAATGTTTCGGTTAAGGTCATAACGAGAGAGTTCAAGGCGATTTACCTTCCACTACGAATGAGACTATACAGGGCGGGTGTGATACAAAAGTTTCTCTTCGCCTCATCTACCACACATCTATTATAGCGCCGCGCAAAGTTAATCACAACGGAATCCATGCAAAACCACGGTTAAAAAATGACCGGTGGGGCGAACGAAACGAAAGCCTTCACCGCCGCCCCAAACACACCGCCCCTCGTCGGTGGGTTGACGGGGGCGGTGTGTTCAGGGGGAGGGGGGCGTACTCCGAAGGATGTTCCAAGCAGTTGGCTGGTTACTTCTTGGCCTTCGGGGCGACCTTCATAAAGTGGCGGGTGGGGTCGGCCAGCATGGCGTACAGGTGGTCGGTCGCCTCGGACTGGTTGTTGACCTCCAACACGTGGATATAGCGGTTGAGCAACTCGCGCAGGCTGTCGCAATCGTCGCTGTCGAGCGCTTGCACCTCGACGGTGGCACCTTGCGCGATGCGGCGCTTGATGGCCTCGGCGTTCAGGCGCATCTCCGGCTGGATGCGCTGGTAAATCACGCCGCCGGTCATGCCCGCGCCCAGCCACGGCCCCGGGTCGCCCATGATGACGACGCGCCCGCTGGTCATGTACTCGCAGGCATAGCCCTTCAGGTTGGCGCGGCTGGCGAGGTTGCCGAGGTCATCGCGCAACGGCTCACGCACCTCCCCGCCGAAAATCACATCGGCGCCGCTCATGCGGATGCAGGCGCGGGTGTCGGCATCGCCTTGGACGATGAAGAACCC